>NZ_DBIC01000261.1:0-24684 GCF_002296545.1 Herbaspirillum sp. UBA812
GCCCAGACCTATCTGGCCGTGGACAAGATCCTGGCCGCCGCCCGTGACAGCGGCGCGCAGGCCATCCATCCGGGCTATGGCTTCCTCTCCGAAAATGCCGCCTTTGCCGAAGCCTGCGAAGCGGCCGGCATTGCCTTCGTCGGCCCGACGCCCGCTCAGTTGCGCATCTTCGGGCTCAAGCACACCGCGCGCGCACTGGCACGCGAACAGGGCGTGCCGATGCTGGAAGGTACGGACCTGCTGGAGAGCATCGACGATGCGCTGGCCGCTGCATCCCGTGTCGGCTATCCGGTGATGCTGAAGAGCACGGCCGGTGGTGGCGGCATCGGCATGCGCGTCTGCCGCAGCGATGCCGAACTGGGCGATGCCTTCGATTCGGTGCGGCGCCTGGGCCAGAACAATTTCAGCGATGCCGGCGTCTTCATCGAGAAATACATCGAACGCGCCCGCCATCTGGAAGTGCAGGTCTTCGGGGATGGCCAAGGCGAGGTGGTCGCATTGGGTGTGCGTGACTGCTCGGTGCAGCGGCGCAATCAAAAGGTGCTGGAAGAAACCCCCGCCCCCAACCTGCCCGAGGGCATGGCCGACGCCCTGTGCGCGGCGGCCATCAAGCTGGCCAAGGCGGTCAACTACCGCAGCGCCGGCACGGTGGAGTTCGTCTATGACAGCCTGGCCGGGCAGTTCTACTTCCTCGAAGTCAATACGCGCCTGCAGGTGGAACATGGCGTGACCGAACAGGTCTGGGGCGTGGACCTGGTGCGCTGGATGATCGAGCTGGCTGCCGGCGACCTGCCGCCGCTGGCGCAACTGGCAGCGAATCTGCAGCCACGTGGCCATGCGATCCAGGCGCGCCTGTATGCGGAAGACCCGGGCCGCCAGTTCCAGCCTTGCCCTGGCCTGCTGACCGCCGTCGACTTTCCGGACGCCGATGGAAAGGCGTTGCGCATCGATACCTGGGTCGAGGCCGGATGCGAGATCCCGCCGTATTTCGATCCCATGATCGCCAAGCTCATCAGCTGGCAGCCCACCCGCGAAGCAGCCCGTGTGGCGCTCAATTCCGCGCTGCGCGAGACTGCGCTGTATGGCGTGGAGACCAACCAGCACTACCTGCGCCAGATCCTCGACGATGTCCCGTTCGCCAGCGGCCAGCCATGGACGCGCTGCCTGGAACAGCTGGTCTATCGCGCCGATACCGTGGAGGTGCTGTCGCCCGGCACCCAGACCACGGTGCAGGATCATCCCGGCCGCATCGGATACTGGGCGGTCGGTGTGCCGCCCTCGGGCCCGATGGATGAGCGCGCCTTGCGGCTGGGCAATCGCCTGCTGGGCAATGCCGAGGATGCGGCCGGATTGGAAGTGACGATGATGGGTCCGGTATTGCGCTTCAATACCGCCGCCAGCGTGGTGGTGACCGGTGCCGTGATCCCGGTGCTGCTCGATGGCGTGGCCCAGCCAATCGCCACCGTGCTGCACATTGCGGCCGGCAGTACCTTGAAGCTCGGCACCATCAGCGGGGCCGGTGCGCGCAGCTATCTGGCCGTGCGCGGTGGCGTGCAGGTCCCGGCCTATCTCGGCAGCCGCAGCACCTTCACGCTGGGCCAGTTCGGCGGCCACGCGGGCCGCGCGCTGGCCAGCGGTGACATTCTGCATCTGCTGCCGCTGGCTGCCGATGAGAGCCCCGAGGCCGGCAAGCAGTTGCCAGACTATCTGTATCCTGCGCTGGAGCACGTGCGGCAGGTCCGCGTGATCTATGGTCCGCACGGTGCGCCGGAGTATTTCACACCGGCCTACATGGAGACCTTCTTCGCCACCGACTGGGAAGTCCATTTCAATTCCAGCCGCACCGGCGTGCGCCTGATCGGCCCCAAACCGGAATGGGTGCGCGACAGCGGCGGCGAAGCCGGGCTGCATCCCTCCAACATCCATGACAATCCCTATGCCGTGGGTGCCGTCGATTTCACCGGCGACATGCCGGTGATCCTCGGGCCGGATGGCCCCAGCCTGGGCGGCTTTGTCTGTCCGGTCACGGTGATCGAGGCCGATCTCTGGCAGATCGGCCAGCTCAAGGCGGGCGACAAGGTCCGCTTCATTCCGGTGGACGTGAGCACGGCACGCCGCATCGCTTTGGCCACACACGCCGGTATCGTAAGCCTGCAGGCGCAAGCGGTGGACTGGTCGCCGGCACCGCTGGCTTCGCCCATCGTGCTGGATCTGGGCCAGGATGAACAACGGCTGGTGGCGCGCCTGTCGGGCGATGCCAACCTGTTGCTGGAAGTGGGTAGCCCGCAACTGGACCTGGTACTGCGTTTCCGCGTGCACGCCCTGATCGCGGCGCTGGAAGAACAGGCCTTGCCCGGCGTGATCGACCTGACCCCCGGCATCCGTTCGCTGCAGGTGCATTACCAGCCGGAAGCGCTGCCCTTGCCAAGGCTGCTGGAAACCATCGCCGGATTGTGGGACGCCGTCTGCGCTCGCCAAAACCTGACGGTTTCGTCGCGTATCGTACATCTGCCTTTGTCCTGGGACGATCCGGCCTGCCAGCTCGCCATCGAAAAATACATGACGACGGTGCGCAAGGATGCGCCCTGGTGTCCCAGCAATCTTGAATTCATCCGCCGCATCAACGACCTCAAGGACATCGGTGCAGTGCGCGAGACGGTCTTCGATGCCAGCTACTTGGTCATGGGATTGGGCGACGTCTACCTGGGCGCGCCGGTGGCGACACCGCTGGACCCGCGCCATCGCCTGGTCACCACCAAATACAACCCGGCCCGCACCTGGACTGCCGAGAATTCGGTGGGCATCGGCGGCGCTTATATGTGCATCTATGGCATGGAAGGGCCGGGCGGCTATCAGTTCGTGGGCCGCACGCTGCAGATGTGGAACCGCTATCGCGAGGTCGCCGCCTTCCGGGGCAAGCCGTGGTTGCTGCGCTTCTTCGACCAGATTCGTTTCTATCCGGTCACGGCCGAAGAATTGCAGACCATCCGCCGCGATTTCCCGCTGGGCCGCTTCGAGGTCGGCATCGAAGAAACCCAGCTGAACCTGGCGGGCTACCAGGATTTCCTGCAGCGCGAAGCCGAGGGGATTGCCGCCTTCCGCCAGCACCAGCAGGCCGCCTTCGATGCCGAACGCCAGCGCTGGATCGCCAGCGGCCAGGCCAACTACGAGAGCGAGGAGAGCAGCGCCATCGTGCAAGATCACCAGCCGCTGCAGGCGGGCCAATTGTCCGTGGATGCACCGATTGCCGGCAACCTCTGGCAGGTCAAGGTCAGCCCCGGCCAGCGTGTGGCGCAGGGCGAGCTGCTGATGATCCTGGAGTCGATGAAGATGGAAATCAACATCACCGCGCCTGAGGCGGGCATGGTCGCCGAAGTGCGGGTGCAGCCGGGCAGTCCGGTGCGCGCGGGACAGTGCGTGCTGGTCATGGAAAACACTGAAGAGGAGGCCGCATGATCCATTCCTTTGACCTGCGCATCGATGCGCTCACGGCGGCCTATCGTGATGGCAGCCTGTCGCCGCGCGCCGTGATCGCCCGCCTGCGTGAAAGTGCCATGGCGCTCAACCCGCAATACCGGCTCTACATCCACCTGTTGAGCGAGGAAGAAATCGAGCCCTACCTGCAGGCACTGGAAGGGCAATCCCCGCACAGCCTGCCGCTGTATGGCGTGCCGTTCTCGATCAAGGACAACATCGACCTGGCCGGCATCCCCACTACGGCCGCCTGTCCGGCCTTCAGCTATGTGCCGCGCGAGAGCGCCACGCTGGTGGCGCAGCTCATCGCACTGGGCGCGATCCCCATGGGCAAATGCAATCTGGATCAATTCGCCACCGGCCTCAATGGCACGCGTTCGCCCTATGGCGCTTGCCGCAACAGCGTGCATCCGGATTATCCTTCCGGCGGTTCATCGTCCGGCTCGTCGCTGGCGGTGGCATTGGGCTTGAGCAGTTTTGCATTGGGCACCGATACCGCCGGCAGTGGCCGCGTTCCCGCCGCCCTGAACAATCTGGTCGGATTGAAGGCGACCAAGGGTTTGCTCTCCACTGCCGGCGTGGTGCCCGCCTGCCGCACGCTGGATTGCGTGACTTTCTTCACTGCCACCGCGGCCGAAGCCAGCCACCTGCTGGCTCTCTGCACGCAAGCTGGCGAGCCCGATGAGCGCGACGAATACAGCCGCGCCAACCTGCCGCACAACGATGCAGCGGCCTTCCAGCCACCGCGCAAAGGCTTGCGCGTGGGGGTGCCGCGCCAACTGGAATTCCTCGGCTGCAGCGAGAGCCCGTCCCTGTTCGTGGAAGCGCTGGGACAACTGGAAGCCATCGGCGGCGTGTCCGTGTCCATCGATTTCAGTCCCTTCCTGGAGGCAGCGCGCCTGCTTTACGAAGGGCCGTGGGTAGCAGAACGCTACAGCACCATCGAGGCACTGCTGCAGGAAAAGCCTGAAGAAATCCTGCCGGTGATTCGCGACGTGCTGCGCAAGGCGCCGCAGTTCAGCGCCGTCGATACCTTCCGCGCGCAATATCGCCTGCAGCAACTGAAGGCCGAATGCGACCGCATCCTGGCCACCGTCGATTGCGTGGTGACGCCGGCCTATCCGCGCCCGGTGACGCTGGAGGAACTGCGCGAGCAGCCGGTGCAGCGCAATTCGGACCTGGGCTGGTACACCAACTTCATGAACATGCTGGATTACGCCGCAGTGGCCACGCCCATGAACTTCATGAAGAACGGCCTGCCCTGGGGCATCACGGTATTCGGACCGGCCTTCAGCGACCAGAGGCTGCTGGGTGTGGCCGATGCCCTGCAGCGCGCCCATGGGCGGCCGCTGGCCGGGCAGCGTCACATCGAAAGCCGGCTGCTGGCGGCTTGAACCAGCGAGGGCAGGGAGGCCGGATCAGGCGTCCGGCAGGATCTCGGTCAGCGACAGGATCGCCTGCGCCACTTCGGCAATGCGCCGGTTCTGGTTCATCGCATGCTTGCGCAGCAGGCGATAGGCGGCCTCTTCGTTGAGGCCCTGCTTCATCATCAGCACGCCCTTGGCGCGTTCGATGAGCTTGCGTTCTTCCAGGCTCTCGCGCACGGTGGCCAGTTCCTGGGTCAGGTTCTGCAGGCGTTCGGACTGGGTGCGCAGGATGTCGACGATGGATTGGGTCAGGTGCGGGCCCACGCCCGCGCTCAGTGAGCCGTCCGGCAACGGCTGGCCATCCAGGCCGGAGGCGAAGGCCGTCAGCGAGGCCAGCGGATCACGGTCATCGGCCTGCGTGAAGAACTGGCCCTGATGGTCCAGGTCCTTCTGCAATTCGCGGATCTTGTCCTGGCATTGCGACTGCACGTATTGCGCGAGATGGATCTCGACCTGATGCAGGCCATCCATGCGGGTGGAGCAGCACTGATACCAGGCATCGGCCAGCTCGGGATCCAGCGGCCGGCCGTGGGCGGTGAGCAGCTTGCGGCGCAGGCGTTCCAGATCGGCCAGCGGCAGCGTGGCCTGCATGGCGCTCCATTCATTGCGGAAGCCTTCGGCGAAGGATTCGAAACGGCGCAGGGCCTGTTCCTGCATCTCGATCTGGGTCTCGATGGTCTGTTCCTGTTCGCGCGTGATCTTGCCCGTGACGAAGGCGGCAGCTCCGGCGGCCCGTTCGCGGCCGGCAAATTCCTTGCCTTGCATCAGGTTGAACAGCGCCACCAGCAGCCGCGAAATCTGCGGATCCACCGCCACGTCAGCGGCTTCGAATACCAGCGCCAGCAGGGCACCCACCACCGTCTTGAAACGCTCGTAGCTGGCCGCCGGGGTGCAGGCCAGTGCGGCCACATCGGCGCGCAGCTTGGGCAGCCCGTCCAGCGCATGCAGGGCGAAGGCGATGCGGGTGTAGAGGCGAGCGCCGTTGGAGAGCGCGTTGTCGGGGACGGTGGAGCCGAGCCAGGTGTCGAACTCGCACTGGGCCGCCTGGCTGGCGGCTACGCGCTCCTGCCAGGCCTGCGCATCACGCTCGCCGCGCGAACCGAGATAGATGTTGGAGAGGCCGCGTTCCTGCTGCAGGCAATGGATGAGCTTGCCGACGGTCAGCACCAGCTGGCAGGTGCGCGCCAGGCGTTGCAGTTCTTCCGCTTCGCAGCGGCGGGCGGTGATCAGGTAGTTCAGGACTTGGCTCATGGCGGGCAGGGCTAAGAATCACAAGGGCTGGCCGCATCGCGAGCAAGATTCGTGCGATGCATGGATGTCCCGGATTGTAATGGAATCGCCCCGCCCGGCGCTTCCCCTGCGAGCGCTAGCGGGCGATATACCACTCGTAGCGATGATTCCACGCCACGAACAGGTTCATCGTGATGGCGCCGACCAGCGAATAGAACACGCGATCCATCGGCAGGAACAGCGCCGCCGTCGCAAACAGCGCCAGGTCGAAACCCATGAGCAGCCAGCCGGCCTTGAAGCCGGTGCGCTCTTGCACATAGGTTGCCAGGATGCTCATGCCCCCGCAGCTGGCCTGGTGGCGGAACAAACCGATCAGGCCAATGCCCACGCACAGGCCGGCCAGCACGGCACCGACGGCGGGATCGAGGTGGCTGTAGCTGATGTAGTTGCCGGCCACGTTGGTCAGGACCGACACGGCGGTGACGGCCGCCAGCGTGCGCCAGGTGAAGGCAGCGCCCATGCGCAAGGCGGCCAGCAGGTAGAAGGGCAGGTTGATGAGGGTAAAGGCCATGCCGAAGCTGATCCCGGTGGCATAGGTCACCAGGAAGGCCACGCCGGCGATCTGGCCGATGATCAGGCCCAGGCTGTGCAGCATGGACATGCCGAAGGCGATCATCACCACGCCGAAGAGCTGGCCCTGCAGGTTGTCGATCCAGCTGTGGCGCACGGCCGGGGTGGCAGGAGGCGTTGCGCGCGCAGCAGGCGCGGAGGCAATCGGCGAGGAGGGCGAGGAATCCGCAGTGGAAGTCGTCATGGCAATACCAATCATCAATCGTGGATAACGAACGCGTCACGTCAATGGCCAGGCCGGCGGGTAAGCTGACCCAGTCATCAGTGTGCAGCTGCCTTCAATCGCCGACAGCCGCCGCAGGTGCGCATGGTAAAGGATTTGTTGCAGTGCGGCGACTGCCGGATGAGGCGGCGCGGCGCTGCTGCAACACTTCTCGGCTAGCAGGAAATGTGCCAGAAAGTTCATTTGGGCGGACAGCCAAGACGACCCACCCGGCGGTCCGGCGCTAGAATCCGGTATGGACTTCACTTTGACACCGCATCAGGGCACTCCGCGCGTGCTGCAGACCGAATGGGTCGATCTGCGCCGTGACGAAGACAGCGGCATCGAGAGCATCAGCGCGCATTTCTCGGGCCATGCCTACGATCCGCATGCGCATGACGAAATGCTGGTCGGCGTCACCTTGCAGGGCGTGCAGCGCTTTCGCTGCGGGCGCACGTCGCATGTGAGCACGCCTGGCAAGTCCATCCTCATCGAGCCCGGTGCCATCCACGACGGCCATGCGCCGCACGAGAGCGGCTTCACCTACGCCATGCTCTACCTGCCGCAGCCCTGGTTGTCCGCCATGGCCGGACAGCTGCAGTTGCCCGCCGTGTCGCGCTTTGCCTCCTTTGACCAGACCCTGCACGATGACGTGCTCCTGGCACAGGCGATCCATCGTGCCTTCCTCGCCTTGCACCAGCGTGAAGGCCGGCTGGCGCGTGACGAGGCGCTGGACCGCATGCTGGTCTTGCTGGCGCGCAGGATCCGCGCTCCCGCCAGTGAGGGCAGCGCGGCCGCCTCGCCCGCGCTGCAAAGGGTGCGCGAACTGATGCATGCGCAACTGGCCGAGGATCTCAGCCTGGACGATCTGGTGGCGTGCTCGGGACTGGATCGCTTTCGCCTGACGCGTCAGTTCAGTGCGGCCTTCGGCAGTTCGCCTCACGCCTATCTGGTGCAACTGCGCCTGCGCGTGGCGCGCCGTCTGCTCGCCGGTGGTGCTGAACCGGCACAGGTGGCGGCCGACACCGGCTTTGCCGACCAGAGCCACCTCGGCCGCTGGTTCCGGCGCGCCTATCGCATCACGCCGGCGGCCTATCGCCTTGCCTGCACAAACGTTCTAGCCGGGAGCTGATGCGATTTCCTAAGATGCGGTGATTCAAGACTGCTCAAGGAAGACCGCATGTTCGATACCAAAATCGCCATCCTGGTGCGCGATGACCTGCCGATGTGGCAGCGCCTCAACGTCACCGCCTTTCTGGCCACCGGCATTGCCGCCGCCGCACCCGAGTCACTGGGCGCAGCGTATGCGGATGCCAATGGTCGACGCTATGCACCACTGTGCGGCCAGCCCATCCTGATCTTCGCTGCGGACTTGGCGGGGTTGCAGGCTGCGCATCGTATCGGGCTGGCTCGCGAGCTGACGATGGCAGCCTATGTCTTTCCCATGTTTGCCACCGGGCATGACGAGGCCAACCGCCAGGTCTTTCTGGCTGAAGATGCGGAGAACATGGACCTGGTAGGTATCGCCTTGCGCGGCCCGAAGAAGGGTGTGGAAAAAGCCACCAAGGGTTTGATACTGCATCCGTAATACGCCCGCAGCGCTCAGACCATCAAGCCATCAGAGCGCCATGCTCCACACCTTGGCATGCCGGCCAGCGCCGTAGTAATCCATCATCATTCCGTGGCTGGCATCGAAGAGGTGGTCGTAAAAACCCCAGCTGGCGCGATAGCGCGGCCCGCTGTTGACCACCACTGTGGTGGCCCCGGCCGCACGGGCCTCATCGCAGGCGGCTTGCAAAAGCGCACGACCGATTCCCCGTCCGCGCATGGCATCGCGGTGCACGAAGACATTGAGCAATTCGAGTGCGCTCCCTTGCCCAGGCGTATCCAGTGCGAGATGGCTGCTGATGCGTGCATCCGGACCCGACAGCGCCATGCAGCCCAGCGCGATGCCCTGCGCATCGTGTGCCACCAGATAGCTGCGATAGCGCCCATCAGCATCCCGCTCGCCGTTCATGCATTGCCGGATGGCGGCGATCTCGGTCTCGACCACGCTGCCATCGTGCAGATCGCGGACATGCTGGCGCAGGATCGTATCGAGCGCGGGCAGGTCGGCGTGCTCCAGCCAGCGTATGACGCCAGCTTCAGGTGCATGCGCTGCGGTGGCGTCTGCAGGCCGGGGATGCTCGTAAAGGATGTCCCATTCTCCCTCGCCGGCCTGCACGAAGCCGTGGCGCTGGTAGAAGGCATTGGCAGGGCTGTCGCGCAGTGCGGCCAATTGCACGCTGCAGCCATGGCGGCGGGCATCGGCCAGGATGCGCCTGAGCACCTGCGCACCGAGGCCGCCATGCTGGAAGTCCGGATGCAGATACAGATGACGCAGCCGCAGCCTGTCGGTCTGTCGCTCCAGCACAAAGAAGCCTGCGGCCTGGCCCGCTTGCATGATGTGGAAAGTCACTTCCGGCACGAAGCCGCTGGTGAAGCGTTCGCGCGCCCGTTGCGGATCGAAGCGCCCGATCTGCTCCAGGCTGGGACGCATGGCGGTGATGCGCAGGGCGACCAGATGGTCGAGATCCGAGGGCAGGGTTTGCCGGAACAGCGCCAGCGGGGCCAGGCGGGCGAGGGGAGGACGGGGCATCGTGAGGAACCGGGGCAGTGGCATCGGCCAGGTGGTAACGGGGCTACCAGCATACGCGTGTCCGGGTCGGCTCACCTGAACACAATAAATCGCTCCGCTGGTTCGTCCTGCTGTCATCCCCAAGACGAAAGGAATGAGCATGCACAGCACGTCGAACCGGCAAGAGAGCCAGGACATCAGCCAGGAAGCACCTGCCGACGGCGCTTTCACACGGATGCTGAAGAGAGTTCTGCTGAAACAGGCGACCATCAGCTCGGTGGAAAAACTGGGCGCGCAGTATGTGCGCATCCGCTTGCAGGGCGATGCGCTCAGGGATCAGAACTGGACACCGGGCGACAAGATACAGGTCAGCCTTGGCAGGGGTTTCGAGAATCGCACCTACACGCCAGTTTCCTGGGATGCGGCGCAAGGCTGTGCAGAATTCATCGTCTACCTGCATGGCGGGACCGCGACCTGTGCATTTTTTGACAGGGTCCAGCCAGGAATTCCCTTGTCATTCATGGGGCCGCGCAGTTCGCTGGAACTGACCCGATTGCAGCAGCCCCTGCTGTTCGGTGATGAAACCTGCCTCGGACTGGCCGCTGCGCTGGTGCAGGTGCAGCCGCATGCCGGGGCTGCGATGGTCTTCGAGGTGGACGATATCGTGCAGACCAGTCAGGTCTTGCGAGCGCTCGGCCTGCGCGATGCGATGGTCGTACGGCGTCAATCGGGCGATGTGCATCTGGCGCAGGTCAGCGAAGCAATACTGCGTGTGGCCTTGCCCGATACGGGCTTCATTCTCGCCGGTCGCGCGGCGGCGATCCAGGCCATCAAGCGCCATCTCAACGACGCCGGAGTCAGTAACCGCAGCATCAAGGCCAAGGCCTATTGGGCAGCGGGAAAGCGAGGTCTGGATTGAAGAGTTCTGCGCCAGCCGCACGCAGATCGCCGGTCTTCTTGCCCATCAGTCCAGCGCGGTCCCGCGAATGATCTTGATCAGTCTCAGTGCCGCCGGCGAAAGATAGGTATCGCGCCGGTAGCTCAATCCCATCCGGCGCAGCATGGTGGTTTCCTTCAATACCACTTCGCGCAGGTGATTGCGTCCGGCCAGCAGGTTCAGCTTGGAAGCAAAGCCCAGCAAATTGCTGCGCTCGATGAGCGGCATGATCATGTTCAGCACCGTCGGGGTGATCTGCACCGTCGGACGCGACAGGTGATGACGGTCGAAGACGTTGTCCAGCCACTGCCGGCTCAGTACCGATTGCGCCGGCAGCACCCATTGATACTCCAGCAGATGGCGCAACCGGATCTTGCGGTCGAAGATGGGGTGATTGGGGCTGGCCATGACGACCATCTCGTCGCGCATGATTTCTTCGGTGTGAAACAGCTCGTCATCCTGGATCATCGGCCCCAGCACCACATCCAGTTCCCCCGCCTTCAGGCCCTCCAGCAGGGCATCGTTCATCGACACCTTCAGATCGATCGTGACCTTCTCCGCTTCGGCCAGCAACTGCTGGCAGATGCCCGGCAGGATGTGTTCGGCCAGGGTCGGGATACAGCCCAGGCGGATGTTGCCTTCGCGCCCGTGCGCGTAGTCGCCGATCTCGCGTGCGGTCTCGTCCATCATCAGGCTGATGCGGCGTGCTCGGTGCAGCAGGGCCTCGCCCACCGGTGTCAGGCGGATGCCGCGACCCACGCGTTCGAACAGCGGTGCGCCCAGTTGTTCTTCCAGGCGATCAATGCACTTGGTCAGCGCCGGCTGCGTCTTGAAGAGCCGCTCGGCCGCCCGTCCCACGTGCCCTTCCTCGGCGATGACGGCGAAATACTTGAGATCGCGGAAGTCCATGATTCATTCCTGAAAGTTATGGATAACAAAATAAAAGCAAATATACATTAAATATCCCCGCACGTAGACTGCCCTCCAAACAAGAACCCTCGCCCTTTGCGGCGACGACAACACGGAGACCAGCACGATGCAAGACCTGCCTTCCCGGCGCGCTTTCCTGCGGCACAGTACACGGCTCGCGCTCGGCCTCGGTGCCATCGCCCGGCTGCCGCTGGCGCGTGCGCAAACCGAGCCCTATGCCCACTCCGCCGGCACGCAACACGCCGCCAGCCGCCTGCCCGCCGATGCCTGTGATTGCCA
Organism: Herbaspirillum sp. UBA812; assembly: GCF_002296545.1. Lineage (NCBI taxonomy): Bacteria > Pseudomonadati > Pseudomonadota > Betaproteobacteria > Burkholderiales > Oxalobacteraceae > Herbaspirillum > Herbaspirillum sp. UBA812. The sequence continues at coordinate 11,727 of NZ_DBIC01000261.1, forward strand.
CATGCACATCTACGACCCGCGTTTCGCATGGGCACCGGGTGCCAAGCTGCTGCACGCTCCGGCCACCGTCCCCATGTATCGCCGCCTGCAGCAGCGGCTGGGCACGACGCGCAACGTGGTGGTCACACCTTCGGCCTATGGCGTGGACAACAGCTGCACCCTCGATGCGCTGGCGCAACTGGGTGCGACTGCCCGCGGCGTGGCCGTGGTCAATGACCAGGTCAGCGATGCCGAGCTGCAGCGCCTGCATCAGGCCGGCGTGCGCGGATTGCGCTTCAACCTGGCGCTGGGCTCGGTCACCACCGTGGAGATGATGGAACCTCTGGCGCGCCGCGTGGCAGCGCTGGGCTGGCATCTCCAGGTCAACATGCCCAATGACGTGCTGCTGGCCAATCGCGCGCTGCTGTCGGCGCTGCCGGTGCCGCTGGTCTTCGATCACTTTGCACGCATCCCCCTGCAGGCCGGTCCGGGCCATCCCGTCTTCGACTTCGTGACGGGACTCATGCGCGAGCAGCGCGCCAGCGTCAAGCTTTCCGGTGCCTACCTCTACAGCAAGCGTGGTGCGCCCGATTACGAGGATGTCGCGCCGCTGGCCCGCACCCTGGTGCAGACCGCACCGTCGCAGGTCGTGTGGGGCAGCGACTGGCCGCATCCGACCGAGCAGCACAAGCCCGATGATGCGCGCCTGCTCGACGTGATGACGACATGGCTGGGGTCCGACGCGATGCTGCGCACGGTACTGGTCGACAACCCCGCCCGCCTTTACCAATTCTGACGGAGAACACCATGTCGCAGGTTTCAACTCAAGCCGCGGCGCACGCCGCCGCAGCCGGCACTAGCGCCGCCGTCAGCGAAGAAGCCATCATGAAGAAGGTGATGCGCCGCCTCATCCCCTTCATCCTGCTGTGTTACGTGGTCAGCTATCTGGACCGCATCAACGTCGGCTTCGCCGCGCTGACCATGAACAAGGACCTCGGCCTGACGCCCTCGCAGTTCGGTCTGGGTGCGGGTCTGTTCTTCATCGGCTACTTCTTCTTCGAGATTCCCAGCAACCTGGCGCTGCATCGCTTCGGCGCGCGCATGTGGATCTCGCGCATCATGATTTCCTGGGGCGTGATCTCGATGGCCACCGCCTTCGTGGTCGGCCCCAAGAGCTTTGCACTGGCGCGCTTCCTGCTGGGCATGGCCGAGGCCGGCTTCACGCCGGGCATCTACCTGTATTTCACGCAGTGGTTCCCCGGTGCCTGGCGCGGCAAGGCCACGGCCTTTTTCCTGATCGGCATCCCGGTGGCCAACATCATCGGTTCGCCGCTGTCGGGTGCGCTCATGGAATTGCACGGCATGTGGGGCTTCAAGGGCTGGCAGGTATTGCTGCTGCTGGAGGCATTGCCGGCCGTGCTGCTGGGCGTGCTGTGCCTGTTCCTGCTGCCGGATCGTCCGTCCAAGGCGGCCTGGCTCACGCCTTCTGAAAAGCAGTGGCTGGAAAACGAATTGTCCACCGAGCAGAACGTGCTGGCCGCCCGCCATGGCAACAAGCTCAAGGATGCCTTCACCAACTGGCGTGTCTTCGCGCTGGCCGGTGCCAACTTCTGCGGCATCATCGGTTCGCTCAGCATCGGCCTGTGGCTGCCGCAGATCATCCGCGAGTTCGGACTGCCCTCGCATCAGGTCGGTCTGGTTGCGGCCATTCCCTACCTGGTCGGCGCGGTGGCCATGACGCTGTGGGCGCGCCTGGCCAATCGCAGTGCGCACCGCCTGTTCTTCGTGGCCGGTGCCATCGTGCTGGCGGCGCTGTCGCTGGCGATCTCGGCCTTCCTGCATACGCCGCTGCTGAAGATGCTGGCCATCACCATTGCGGTGGCGTCGATCCTGTCGTTCCAGGCGACCTTCTGGGCCATTCCTTCGGGCTTCCTGACCGGCCGCGCGGCCGCCGGCGGCCTGGCGCTGATCGTCTCCATCGGCAACCTGGGCGGCTTCGTCGGCCCGTCGGTGATCGGCTTCATCCGCGAAAGCACCCAGGGATTTACCTATCCGCTGATCTTCGTGGCCGGTGCCTTGCTGCTGGGTGCCGTCATCACGCTGGCACTGGGTGATCCGTCCCGTGCCCCTTCCACTTCCAAGGAAACAGCATGAGCTTCTTTGCCCCGCCTCCCACGGTCGAAGCCAGCGTCTTCACGCGCTTGCCCGATCATTTCCGTACCCCCCGCAAGAATGCCTGGGGCGATGCCAACCGGGGCGGCCTGCCCATCGATTCCTTCCTCGAAGGCCCGTCCTTCGACCGCCAGGGCCGGCTCTACGTCACCGACATTCCCTATGGCCGCATCTTCCGCATCAGCATGGACGGCCAATGGGAACTGGTCACCGAATACGACGGCTGGCCCAATGGCCTGAAGATCGACAAGAGCGGCCGCATCGTCATCACCGACTACAAGCGCGGCCTGGTGCAGCTCGATCCCGATACCGGCACTGTCACGCCGCTGCTGGAAACGGTCGGCTCGGAAGGCTTCAAGGGCGTCAATGACCTGGTGTTCGGTCCCAAGGGCGAGATCTATTTCACCGACCAGGGCCAGACCGGCCTGCAGGATGCCACCGGGCGCGTGTATCGTTTGTCGCCTGATGGCCAGCTGACCTGCCTCATCAACACCATTCCCAGTCCCAACGGCATCGTCTATGACCCGGCCCTGAACCACCTGCTGGTGGCGGTCACGCGGGCACAGCAGATCTGGCGCATCCCGCTGCATCACAACGGCGTGGTCGGCAAGGTCGGCGTGTTCGCCAACCTGCACGGCGGCATGGCCGGTCCTGATGGCCTGGCGCTGGATGCCGAGAGCTGCCTCTACATCGCCCACACCGGCTTCGGTTCCATCTGGCGTCTGTCGAAGTTCGCCGAACCCTTGCTGCGCATCCGCTCCACGGCCGGCATCTCGACCACCAACCTGGCCTTTGGCGGGCCGGACGGCAAGAGCCTCTTCATCACCGAATCCCAGACCGGATCCATCCTGCGCGCCGACGTGCCGGTGGCCGGCCTGCCCATGTATTCCCACGCTTGAGCGTGGTCCCCTGACTGCATCTTCAATTCTTCAATCAAAGGATCCCCATGAGCACCCAACCTGATTTCATCCGCGACATCGAACGCGTCGACGCTGCCATCGTGGCCCAGGCCGCAGAATTCCCGGCCTCCATCCTGGCCGATGTGGCCGGCCGTCGCGGTACCCTGTGCAGCCGCGTGGCACCGCTGTCGCCCTCCATGCGCGTGGCCGGACCGGCCGTGACGGTGGAAGTGCGTCCCGGCGACAACCTGATGATCCACGCCGCCATGGCCATCGCCAAGCCGGGCGACGTGCTGGTCATCGATGGCAAGGGCGATGAGACCTGCGCGCTGATGGGCGAGATCATGGTGTCGCAATGCAAGGCCAGCGGCCTGGCCGGCATCATCATCTATGGCTCGGTGCGCGATACCGAAGCCATCCGCGCCATCGACTTCCCGGTCTATGCCGTGGGCGCCAATCCGAACGGCCCGACCAAGAACATCGCCGGCCGCGTGAACTGGCCGGTCTCGGTGGGCGGCACCGCCGTGCAGCCGGGTGACCTGATCGTGGGCGATGCCGATGGCGTGGTAGTGGTCGAGCGTGAGAAAGCCGCATCGCTGCTGGCGGCGGCCGCCAAGAAGGTGGCCGATGAAACCAAGCGTCTCACCGAAATCCGTGGTGGCGGCCCGCTGCGCCCGGCCTGGCTGGAAGGCGCACTGCGCAAGGGCGGCGTGCTGGCCGAAGGAGAATCGCTGTGATCGCCGTCAAGAAGGAAGTGGTGATCGTCACCGGTGTCGACCTGGCACCGCAAGCGGTTGAGATCCTGCGTGACTTTCAGCTGGTCTATGCCGGTGCCAAGCCGACCGAGGAAGACATGGTCAGGCTGGTGCAGCAACATCTGCCGGTGGCCATCATCGTGCGCTATGGCGGCGTGAGCGCGCGCGTGATGGATGCGGCCCCTGGCCTGCGCGTGATTTCCAAGCACGGCACCGGCATCGATTCCATCGATACCGAAGCGGCCAAGGCACGCGGCATTGTCGTCAAGGCAGCGGCCGGTGCCAATGCACCGGCGGTGGCCGAGCATACCTGGGCGCTCATCATGGCCTGCGCCAAGAACGTGGTCGGACTGGACCAGCGCATGCGTGAAGGCCACTGGGACAAGTCCACCCACAAGAGCCTGGAGCTGCGCGGACGCACGCTGGGCCTGGTCGGCATCGGTGCCATCGCGCGTCGCGTGGCCGCCGTGGCGGTCGCGCTGGAGATGCCGGTGCTGGCCTATGACCCGTATGCGAAAGACGCTCCGCAAGGCGTGCGGCTGGTCGATCTCGATACGCTGTTTGCGCAATCCGACGTGGTCTCGCTGCACTGCCCGCTGACGGCCGACAACAAGCACATGATCAATGCGCAATCGCTGGCCCGCATGAAGGACGGCACCATCCTGGTCAACACGGCGCGTGGCGGACTGATCGATGAAGCGGCGCTGATCGCGGCACTGGCTTCGGGCAAGCTGCGCGCAGCCGGCCTGGACAGTTTCGAGAAGGAACCCTTCACCGCACCGCATCCGCTGCAGGACGTCAGCAACGCCATCCTGAGCCCGCATATCGGCGGCGTGACGGCCGACGCCTACATCGCCATGGGCACCGGGGCGGCCAGCAATGTCCTGGCGGTATTGAACGAACAGACCGTTACCGGCTGATTCATAATGACTGACGGGCCAGCCGCCGACACAGGCGGCACCCGACTTCCGAGAGAGAGACATGGAGACCATCCAAGACGACAAGCGGCTCGAACAAGAGACCGTGCGCAAGGTGACCTGGCGCTTGCTGCCCTTCCTGATGCTGTGCTACCTGTTTGCCTTCATCGACCGCGGCAACATCGGCATGGCGGCCTTGCAGATGAACCACGACATCGGGCTCTCGCCCAAGATGTTCGGCTTTGCCAGCAGCCTGTTCTTCATTGCGTATTTCATCTTCGAAGTGCCCAGCAACCTGGCACTGCAGAAGTTCGGCGCACGCAAATGGCTGGCCCGCATCATGGTGACCTGGGGCCTGATCTCGGCCTGTACTGCGTTCGTGCAGGGGCCGACTTCGCTGTATTTCGTGCGCTTCATCCTGGGTGCTGCGGAGGCCGGATTTTTCCCTGGCGTGGTGCTGTACCTGACCTATTGGGTGCCATCGGCATATCGCGCCCGCATCGTGGCGCTGTTCATGGTGGCGATCCCGGCGGCCAGCTTCGTGGCCTCGCCGGTCTCGGCGCTGCTGCTGCAGATGGATGGCATCGGCGGATTGCGCGGCTGGCACTGGCTGTTCCTGCTGGAAGGGTTGCCGACCGTGTTGCTGGGCGTGGTCTGCCTGTTCTTCCTGACGGATCGTCCGGACCAGGCGCGCTGGCTCAATGATGCGCAGCGCCAGTGGCTGGTTGCCACCATGAACAAGGAAGCGGCCAGCCGTACCGCCAAGCAGCACATTCCCTTGTGGAAGCTGTTCAGCCAGCCGCACGTGTGGGGCATGGCCCTGGTGTGTGCCTGCGCTTCGGCGGCCGGTTCGGTGTTGAACGTGTGGCAGCCGCAGTTGCTCAAGTCCTTCGGGCTGACGGTGATGCAGACCGGCCTGGTCAACTCGATTCCCTACCTGGTGGCCTCGGTGCTGATGGTGTGGTGGGGCCGTCATTCCGACCGGACCGGTGAACGCCGCTGGCATACCGCCATTCCGCTGATCCTCATCGGTGGCGGCCTGGCGCTGGCGTCGCTGGCCAACACGTTGGCCCCGGTGGTGCTGTTGCTGACGATGGTGTTGATTGGCGCGTATTCGTTCAAGGGACCGTTCTGGGCCATGGCCTCGACCTGGCTGGCCACGGGTTCGGCCGCGGCCGGACTGGCGGGGATCAATGCCGTCTCCAACCTGATCGGCGGTGGCCTGATGGTCAATGCCTACGGCTGGATCAAGGACGCGACCGGCAGCTACGCCATGGCCTTGTTGCCGCTGGTGGGCTTGTCGGTGGTGAGCGTGGCCATCCTGCTGGTGCTGTCGCGCAAGTCGCGCGTGGCCGCTACCGGTGGTTTGAAGGAAGCCGTGCGCTGAGCACAAGCGTGATGAAGACAGAGCCGCCTTGCTTGCGCAGGCGGCTCTTTTGCATTGCGTGTCGCGGTTTCAGGAAAAACCGAACAGGCTCGCCGGATTGCTCACCAGGATCTGATGGCGCAGCGCTGGATCAGGGGCCCAGGCGGCCAGCAGGTCGAACAGCACGGCGTCATCCGGTTTGATCTTTTCGGTGGGATGCGGCCAGTCGCTGCCCCACAGCGTGCGCTGCGGTGCCGCCTGCAGATAGGCGCGCGCCAGCAGGCTGGTATCGGGATAATCAGGCGGCCCCTGCAGGGTATCGGCATAGGGCTCGGAGAGCTTGATCCAGGTATTGCCCTTGGCCAGCAGGCGCAGGATGGCTTGTGCGCCGGGATGATCCAGTCCTTGCGGCTGCGGGATGCGGCCCAGATGGTCGATCACCACCGGTGTGGGCAGGCCGGCCAGCACGGTTTCATGCTCGGCGATCTGCGCGCCCGACATCAGCACCTGCACATGCCAGCCCAGCGGCGCGATGCGCTTTGCCGTGCGCAGCAAGCGGTCCACGGTCGTGATGCCCCAGCTTTGCGGCGACAGGAAGTTGACCCGCACGCCGCGCACACCCAACTGATCCATCTCCTTCAATTGCGCCAGTTCCACGTCATCGTCGATGACCACGATGCCGCGTGCCTGCGCGCCGAACTGGGTGAGTGCGTCGAGCAGGCAGCGGTTGTCGCTGCCATAGGTGGAGGGCTGGACCACCACGTTGCGGGCGATGCCGAGCTTGGCCATCAGTCGCCGGTAGTCGGCCACGGTGGCGCCGTCGGGGCGGCCGCCGCGCCAGTGCGGCGAGACCGGGAAGCGCGCGTCATAGATGTGGTGATGGCTGTCGCAGGCCAGTGCTGGCGCCTTGAGCCGGGGTGGCTGGTCACCTGCTGAGTTGGGAATGGATTGGGCGATGGCCGAGCGCGCTGCAGTACAGGCGAGCAGGCTGCCGGCCAGGAATTGTCTTCTGTTGACCATGGGTCTCCTTGCATTGTTGTTGTCGGGACGGCCGGGGCGCATCAGATCAGAGGGCACCAGCGTCTGCCATGGAGTCTAGTGATGGGGTGGGGTGCAGACTATTTCCTTTTTTTTCTGCATTCATAACTGCGGGGAATGGATCGGAAGTCGGCACCGATCGGGCCGGATTGCGCCGTTGTGCGAGCAAAGCTGCAGCCAAGTGAAGATAAATTCTCGCCAAGCGAGAACTTAAAGAATCCGGGAGGACTCTACAGCAGCACTGTCCGGTACTGCGCCGCTGGCGTCGGTTCCCGATCGTTTTCCCATCCAACTGAGATCCCGCGCGCCATGCAACCACAAGAAAACTCATCGCCAGAATCCCGCTCACCCCAAACTCCAACCCCGGAAATCCCGTCCCCGGAAAATTCTCCATCCCCGGCCCCTGCCGTGCGCAACCCATGGGGCAGTCTGGTGCTGTTCCTCTCCGGGCTGCTGTTCTGGGGGCCAGTGGGGTTGGCGTTCTGGACCATATCCACGGCCAGGTTCGGTGCTTCCGGGATGGGTCCGATGGCCGGCGTCTACCTGATCGGGGCACTGTTCAACTTCGTCCTGTACGCTGCATTTGCCGGCGGCTGTCTGCTGGCGATCTACGCCTGCATCCAGAAGCCCTGGCAGAACAAGCCGGTGTCGATACTGTTCGTTCTGCAGCTGATCACCCTGGCGGGATTCATCGTCCTGGGTGTGCTGTCCAGCCAGTAGGCCTTTGCGCCCTTGGACGATATCGCCGGCGCGGCGAGGCTACGGGCAAGATGAGCTGCCCGCGAGGCTGGTGCCCCGCAGCCGGATCGGGCGTTATCATGCTCGTTTCCGTCACTCCCGCCTTTGCCAAGGAAGCCCATGCAGCACGACACGAGCCAGCCCCGTCTCCCCGCCGTCGACGTCTCCACCGCCACGCCGGCACAAAAGGAAGTCCTGGACGATATCCTGAAGGGCCCGCGCGGCAACCTCGCCGGCCCCTTCCTGTCCTGGATCCACAGTCCCGAATTGGCCCAGCATGCGCAGAAGCTGGGCGCATTCTGCCGCTATCACACGCAGCTGCCCTTGTCCCTGTCGGAACTGGCCATCCTGTGCACCGCCGCCAGGTGGCAAGCCCAGGCCGAATGGCAGATCCACTATCCGATCGGGATCGAAGCGGGACTGGATGCGGCCAACGTCGAACGGATCCGGCGCGGCGAGCGCCCCGACTTCGCTGCGCGTGATGAACAGATGATCTGGGAACTGGTGGAGGAACTCTACGAGACCAAACGCATTTCCGATCCCTTGTACCGGGAAGCCGAACAGCGTTTCGGCATCGAGGTGCTGGTCAATCTCGTGGGTCTGTTGGGTTATTACTCCCTGGTGGCGATGACCCTGAATGTCTTCCATGTGCGCCACGGCGATGGCGCGCTGCCCTTTGCGGAACAGACCGGTCAAGCTGCACGTTGAGCGGAGGGCGACCCTGGCGGAAATTCAAACATTCCGTCCCCATGTTTGAATCAGGGGATATCCAGCACGATCCGGCCGCGCGCTGCCTTGCCTGACTCCAGCAAGGCATGCGCGCGGGCAGCTTCGGCCAGCGGGAAGCACTGGCCGACCGTCGGCACCCATACGCGTTCCTCTGCCAGCTTCGCCACCGCGCGCAGGCACTCCGGGGCATCATCGATCATCGCGCGGACCACGCGCACCTTGAATTCCTCGCCGCGCTCCCGGATCGGTGCTGCGACCAGCCAGACCAGCTGGCCGCCCGGCTTGAGCACCGGATAGGAACGGTCGTGGGTGTCCCCGCCCACCAGGTCGAAGACGACATCCACTCCACGCAGCGCCGAAAAATCCTCCTTGTCATAGGCGATGACGCCGGTCGCGCCCAGTGCCAGGACGTCGTCCCGGTTGGCGCTGCTGCAGGTCGCCCAGACCTCGGCCCCGAGATGCCGCGCCAGCTGGATCATCAGACTTCCCACTGCACCCGACCCGGCGTGCACCAGTACCTTCATCCCGCTGCGCACCTGTGCCGTCCTGACGATGGGGATCCAGGCACTGGCACCGGGCTGCAACAAGGCGGCTGCCTGCCTGGTCGAGAGCGTGGACGGCTGCCTGACCACGCGTGCGGCCGGCACAACGATGCTGTCGGCGTAGCTGCCCTGGCCGAACATGTCGGCCATCACGCACACGGGCTCACCGACAGGGAGACCCTCTGCCCGCGATTCGACGATCACGCCGGCACCGTCGCGGCCCGGTACCTTGGGCAGCGTCAACGCCAGCTGAGCTTGCAGCAGGCCCGCGCGCAGCTTGGCATCCAGCGGAGCCACGCCCGCTGCTCGCAGGCTGACGCGGACCTGGCCCGGTTCCAGCGGGAACTGCGCAATGGCTTCCAGGGCCATGACATCGGGCGGGCCATACTGGTGATAGCGGATGGCTTGCGTATTCATCGTGTGTCTTTCATGGAGTGCTTGTGAAGATGCCACATTCCTCCTCGCAGGAGGCCATGCACGGATACTAGAGAGTCGACTCACGGTAGTGCAAATCGGTCCTGCCGATTCAGCCGATCAGCCTTGCTGATGCAAGGCCAGCCTGGCCGAAGTCATTACAGCGCTGTAATGACTCGGCAATCTTTCTGTCTCTACCCGCTTCTTAGAATTCATTCCCGGAAACCACGCGTCCGGGCCAGCCAATGCAGCCCCGCACAGCGCAAGTCCTTTGACGCGTCGCTGTACGACGGTGCATAATCGCCCCCGCTTCTTGCCAGCGTCGCCTCCCCATCCCGTGGCTGCCGACCGGACTGGCTGGTCGCCATCTCTCATTTCCACCATGCGTGCACTGATTCTCCTGCTTGCTTTCCTGTTGCCGATGCAGCTCTCCTGGGCGGCAGTGGCATCGTATTGCCAGGCGGAAAAGGAGAGTGCGTCCGCGCACCTGGGACATCACGACCACCCCGCCGCCGAGACGCACGCGCAGGCGAAATCCTTGGACTCCAAGGACTCCAAGGAATCCAAAGCAGGGGATCTCGACCTGGATTGTTCCCTCTGCCACTTCTGCGCCATGAAGTCGGTACAGGCCGGCAGCAGGCTCCTCATCGCGCCGCTGGCCATGCGTGTGTCCGCCCATTTCAAGCACGTTTCCCATCCTGCCTCCCACATCGCCGACGGGCCCGAGAAGCCCAATTGGCTGCTCGCCGCCTGAGTCGGCGAGGACAATCCACACCCATCATCTGCTCTCGCCGAATTCCCTTTCTGATCACAGGAGAATTCGATGTTTCGTCACAGCTTCACGCTGGGGCTGGCGCTGCTTGCGGCCAGTTCCAGCCATGCGCAATCACCCGCGCAATCCAACCCGCAATCCATTCTGCCTGCCACGGCATCCGCCCTGGACCGGGAAGCCGGCCCGCTGTCGCTGCAAGCCGCGATCAGCCTGGCCTTTGACCACAACAAGACGCTGGCCGCCGCCCGCAAAGAGATCGAGGCCGTCGAGGCCACCATCCTGCAAGCGGGTGCCCGGCCCAATCCGGAATTCTCGGCACTGATCGAGGATGTCCGCAAATCCAGCCGCACCACGACCTACCAGATCAATCAAGCCATCGAACTCGGAGGCAAGCGCGGTGCCCGCATCGAGGCCGCGCAGCGTGCCCGGGACATGGCCGTGCTGGAGTACGCCGCCAAACGCAGCGAACTGCGCGCCGCCGTGGTGGCTGCGTATGTGGACGTGATGGTCGCCACCGAGCGGCAGCGTCTTGCCGGCGAACTGCTCGGATTGGCCAAGACCTCGGCCGAGATGACGGGTCGGCGCGTCACGGCAGGCAAGATTTCTCCCGTCGAACAGACCAAGGCGCAGGTGGCGCAGTCCGGCGCACAACTGGAACTCAGTCAAGCCAACAGCGAGCTGCTCCTCGCACGGAGAACCCTCGCGATGCTGTGGGGCGGCGGCAATGACCGCGTTCAGTTGAGTGAAGGCGGCGTCGAGTCCCTGCCTCCTTTGCCGGCGATTGCACAGCTGACCGAACAGGTCGCCAATGGTCCGGCCGTGCGCCTGGCCCGGCTTGAAGTCGAGCGCCGCCGTGCGCTGGCCCGGATCGAGACCAGCAAGCGCACACCCGATGTGAGCCTGACCCTGGGCAACAAGCGCGATGAATCCAGTGCCCGCAACATGTGGGTGGTGGGTTTCTCCGTTCCCATTCCGGTCTTCGACAGCAACCAAGGCAATGAGCTGGAAGCCTTGAAGCGCGTCGACATCGCCCGCGACGCCTTGGCGGTCGCCGAGGTGCAGATGCAGGGCGAGGCCGCACAGGGCTTCGAGCGGTTGCGCAATGCCAGGGAAGAGGCCACGGCCTTGCGCAACGACATCGTCCCGGCCGCGCAATCGGCCTACCAGGCCGCCCGTACCGGATTTGAAGCAGGCAAGTTCGCTTACCTGGACGTCCTTGACGCCCAGCGCACCTATTTCCAGGCCAAGGCGCAGTACTGGAAAGCCCTGTCCACCGCCTTCCAGGCCGCCGCCGATCTTGATCGTCTGGCCGGCATCGAGACCCTTCCAGCAGAGTGAGAACAACCATGACAAAGAAGCAGACATTCACCATCGCGGCGATCATCGCCATTGCAGCGCTCGTGTCGGGAGTCATCCTGATGAAGGACAACTCCGCTCAGGGCAGCAACGCCAGGCCGGACGCTCACCAGGAAGATGGCGAGCATCGTGAAGAGGGCGGTCACAAGGACAAGACTGCGCATGATGACGACAAGGAAGGTGAGCACAAGGACGATGAGCACAAGGAAGAAGGAAAGATCGCCCTGAGCAAGGAGCAGATTGCCGCCGCCGGCATCCGGGTCGACACGGCCGGTCCCCTGCAGATCAGGTCCACCGTGCAGTTGCCGGGCGAGATTCGTTTCAATGAAGATCGCACTGCGCATGTGGTGCCGCAGGTCGCCGGCATCGTCGAATCGGTCTCGGCCAATCTGGGCCAGAAGGTGAAGAAAGGCCAGGTACTGGCCGTCATCAGCAGCAGTGCCGTCTCCGAGCAGCGATCCGACCTGCTCAATGCAGAACAGCGGCTGTCGCTGGCCCGCAGCGCGTATCAGCGCGAGAAGCACCTGTGGGAACAGAAGATTTCTGCCGAACAGGATTATCTGCAAGCGCAAGCCGCGCTGCGCGAGGCCGAGGTGGCGGTGCGCAATGCGCAGCAGAAGCTGCGGGCCATCGGTGCCACGGGCACATCGTCCGGCAACCTCAACCGCTATGAAATCCGCGCGCCCTTCGACGGCATCGTCGTCGAGAAGCACCTCGGCCTGGGCGAGGCCGTGCGCGAGGACGCCAATGCCTTCCTGATCTCCGATCTCGCCAGTGTCTGGGCCGAGATCATCGTCTCGCCCAAGGATATGCAGGTGGTCCGGGTCGGCGAGCAGGTGGTGGTGCGCGCCACCGCCTTCGATGCCAGTGCCGAAGGCAAGATCTCCTACGTCGGCTCCCTGATCGGCGAACAGAGCCGCACGGCCAAGGCCCATGTGGTGTTGCCCAATACCGGTGACCTCTGGCGTCCGGGCCTGTTCGTCAATGTCGAGGTGATCGCCGGCGAGACGCAGGTCCCGGTGGCCGTTGCAGCCGATGCCATCCAGACCGTCGAGGGCAAGAACGTGGTGTTCGTCCGTGATGCGGATGGCTTCGTGGCCAAGGAAGTACGCCTGGGACGCTCCGATGGCAAGTCCGTCGAGATTACCTCCGGCCTCGATGCCGGTACCGGCTATGCCGCCACCGGCAGCTTCGCCATCAAGGCTGAACTGGGCAAGGGTTCCGCCGAGCACAGCCACTGACCAGCGCGACTTCAGGAAAGACGACAATCATGTTTGAACG
>NZ_DBIC01000255.1:0-10188 GCF_002296545.1 Herbaspirillum sp. UBA812
AATGACTTCACAGACCGCGTTGGCGCTCTCCCGGCTGGTATCGCGCAGCAGGGACTGGTGCATGTCGGCAAAGCGCCGCACCAGGCGCTGCTGGTGCGCATGGTCTTCCAGCTGGTGCCACATGGCATCGGCCAGGGCCTGGGGCGTAGCCTGGTGCTGCAGCAGTTCCGGCACCAGGAAGTCGCGCGCCAGGATATTGGGCAGGCCCACCCAGGGCTGGTAAGCCATGTGCCGCATGATCTGGTACGAGGCCCAGTTGACCTTGTAGGAGATCACCATCGGCTTCTTGTACAAGGCCACTTCCAGCGAGGCCGTGCCCGAGGCCACCAGCACCGCATCCGAGGCCTCCATCGCACTGTGCGACTGGCCACGGATGACGCTGATGCCAAGATCTTCATATCCGCCCTGGCGAATCTGCTCTTCAAAAAAGGCCATCTGCCGGTCGCCCGCCATGGGCGTGACGAACTGCAATTGGGGATCGCGCTGCCGCAACAGCCGTGCCGCAGCGAGGAAACCTTCGCCATTCTGCTTCAGTTCGCTCATGCGGCTGCCCGGCAGAATGGCCACCACCCTGCCCGGCCCGGTCAGTCCGAGGCGCTGGCGTGCGCCTGCGGTGTCAGGCTGCAGCGGGATCACTTCGGCCAACGGATGGCCGACGTAGGTCACCGGGACGCCCGCCTGGCGGTACAGGTTTTCCTCGAAGGGAAAGATCACCAGCATGTGCGACACCGCGCGCTGGATCTTTTTGATGCGCCACCCGCGCCAGGCCCAGATCTGCGGACCGATGAAGTGGATGGTCGGAATGCCGGCCTTCTTGAGCTGTTCTTCCAGGCCCAGGTTGAAGCCGGGATAGTCCACACCCACGAAAACATCCGGTCGGTCCGCCAGCAGCTTGTCGCGCAGCGACTCCTGGATGCCCTTGATCTCGCGGTAGCGCGGAATCACCTCGAACAGGCCACGCACCGTCAGTTTGTCCATCGGCCAGTCGCTGGCAAAACCTTGCGCCATCATGTGCTCGCCGCCAATGCCATGCAGGCGCACTTCCGGCAGGCGCTCGCGCACCCCGGCCAGCAGGCGGCTGCCCAGCAGGTCGCCCGAGCTTTCGCCGGCCACCAGTGCGATCGACTGGCGGCGCGTGATGTCAGCGGATGATGCCACGGGCCGAAGCCTCGATGAACTCGCGCAGCAGGCGGATGTGCTCGGCGCTGTGGGCCGACTTGGCCTCCATCTCCGCCAGCTGCTGCTTGGCTTCTTCCAGCGGCAGGCCGGCACGGTAGATCACCTTGTAGGCACGCTTGATCTCCATGATCTGCTCGCTGGTGAAACCACGGCGCTTCAGGCCCTCGCTGTTGATGCCAGCCGGCACGGCACGGTTGCCGGCCGCCGTCACGAAGGGCGGCACGTCCTGGCTCACGGCCGCCGTAAAGGCGGTCATGGCATGGGCACCGATATGGCAGAACTGGTGCACGGTGGTGAAACCGCCCAGGAATACGTGGTCGCCCAGGTGCACGTGGCCGGCCAGCGTGGCATTGTTGGCCAGGATGATGTGGCTGCCCAGCTGGCAGTCGTGCGCCAGGTGGACGTAGGCCATGATCCAGTTGTCGTTGCCAATGCGGGTCGCGCCACCATCCTGCACGGTACCCCGGTTGAAGGTGACGAATTCGCGGATGGTGTTGCGGTCGCCGATTTCCATGGTGGTCGGTTCGCCCGCGTACTTCTTGTCCTGCGGCGCGGCACCGATGGAGGCGAACTGGAAAATCTCGTTGTCACGGCCAATGGTGGTGTGGCCTTCGATCACCACGTGGGGACCGATGCGCGTGCCCGCGCCGATGCGCACGTCAGGACCGATGACGGCATACGCGCCGATCTCGACCGATTCGTCGATCTGCGCTCCGGGGGCAATCACTGCGCTGGGATGGATCTTGGACATGTCCTGTGCTTCGATGGGTTCACTTGTTGCACATCTTGCAATGAAGCAATCTGCACAATGAATCAGGCCCGGCGCGATCTTGCCGATCACCGCCGGGCCTGGCTTGATGCGTCAAGCCTGCAGGCAGGCCTGGGGTCAGGCGCTCTGGCTGGCGTCGGCGGCGCTGCGCATGGTGCACATCAGGTCGCCTTCCACAGCCACCTGGCCGTCCACGGTGGCCACGGCACGGTATTTCCAGATGCCACGGGCACGGCGGGTGATTTCCACTTCCATCTTCAGCTGGTCGCCCGGTTCCACCGGACGCTTGAAGCGGGCATTGTCGATGCCGACGAAGTAGACCACGGTGTTCTCGTCTGGCTTGCGGCCTTCGGTCAGGAAGGACAGCAGCGCCGCAGTCTGGGCCAGCGCCTCGATCATCAGCACGCCCGGCATCACCGGCTTGTGCGGGAAGTGGCCGTTGAAGAATTCTTCATTCACGGTCACGTTCTTGATCGCGGTGATGGTCTTGCCGCTCTCCCAGTTCAGCACGCGATCAACCAGCAGCAGCGGATAACGGTGCGGCAGGTACTGTTTGATTTGATTGATGTCGAGGCTATTCATTCTCTTCTTGATTCTCTGAAAGCGGGGCTTGGCCTGCTTGTTCTTGTGTCAACGTTTTAAGCGATTTTTCCAACGCCCGGATTTTCTCACGCATCGTGCCCAGATTGCGCACCAATGCAGCGGATTTTTCCCAGTCGCGGTGTTCGGTGATGGGATAGAAGCCGGTGTATTGACCCGGCTCAAGGATGGAACGCAAGGCCAGCGTACCGGCCGAGACGTGCACCTTGTCCACGATGGTGATGTGGCCGTGGATCATGGCCGCGCCGCCGATGGAGCAGTATTTGCCGATTTTCGCGCTGCCGGCGATGCCGGCACAGGCGGCAATGGCGGTATGGGCGCCGATGTGGCAGTTGTGGGCGATCTGGATCTGGTTGTCGAGCTTGACGCCCTCCTCGATCACGGTATCGGCCAGCGCACCGCGGTCGATGGTGGTATTGGCACCGATTTCGACGTCATCGCCGATCATCACGCGGCCAACTTGCGGAATTTTGATCCATTGCCCGGCTTCGTTGGCGAAACCGAAGCCATCGGCCCCGATCACCGCACCCGAATGGACGATGCCACGCGCCCCGATCTCGCAGGCGTGATGCAGGGTCGCACGGGCGTGGAAATGGGTGTCGTCACCGACCTTGGCGTGGTGGCCGATGAAGCTGCCGGCGTCGATACGGGCGCGGGCACCGATGACGGCACCGGCTTCGATCACCACCAGCGGGCCGATCACCGCATCCGCCGCGACCTGGGCCGATGGATCGACCACGGCGCTGGCATGGATGCCGGCAGGCGCGCGCACTTCGGCCTGAGCCTGAAACAGCTGGGCCGCGCGGGCGAAATAGGCGTAGGGATTGCGGGTGACGATGCGGGCACCGGCATAGCCCTGCACCTGGGCGTCGTCCGTCTCGGACAGGATCAGCGCGGCCGCCTGGGTCTGGTCGGCTTGCGCACGGAACTTGGGATTGGAAAGGAAAGTGATGTGGCTGGCACCGGCGGCATCCAGTGGCGCGATGCCATCGACCGCGATGGTCGCATCACCCTTCAGCTGACCGCCCAGGCGCTCGACCAGTTGCTGCAGTCGAATACTCATCTTGGCTTTTCCGAATGGTAGGCGTTGCTTGGCTTACGGTAGAACAAAGGCCGCCCTGAAGGCAGCCCCTGAAGCGACATGCGGGCGCAGGACGTTGCCGCCCGGCGCCCGCATGGTGAAGGCGGCAATTACTTGGCCAGTTCCTTCAGGACCTTGTCGGTGATGTCGATGCGCTTGGAAGCGTAGACGGCTTCCTGGAAGACGATGTCGTACTTCTCGGCTTCGGCGATCTGGCGGATCACCTTGTTGGTGCGTTCCAGGACCACGGCCAGTTCCTCGTTGCGGCGCTGGTTCAGGTCTTCGCGGAATTCACGCTGCTTGCGCTGGAATTCCTTGTCCAGGTCGGACAGGTCACGCTGGCGCTTGGCGCGGTCGGAATCCGACAGCACGGCAGCATCCTTGTCCAGCTTGTCGGACTGGGCCTTCAGGCGCGCAGCCATGTCTTGCAGGTCACGGTCACGCTTGGCGAACTCGGCTTCCAGCTTGGTTTGTGCGGCCTTGGCAGGCGCCGCTTCGCGGAAGATGCGCTCGGTGCTCACGAAGGCGATTTTCGAGCTTTCCTGCGCGTGGGCGGGGGCAAAGCTCAACAGGCAGGCAGCCATCACGATGGTCTGCAGGGACAGGAACGATTTGGTCATGAACTTCAAGATTACTCTCCGTATTACGAATCAATGATGACCGCTTTAGAAGCCGGTACCCAGTTGGAACTGGAAGGTTTGAGACTTGTCACCCGTCTTCAGGTTCAATGGCTTGCCGAAGCTGAGCTTCAACGGGCCAATCGGCGACACCCAGCTGATACCGACACCGGCCGAATAGCGCAGGTCGTTCAACTTGATGTTCTGGCCGTCGGCAAAGACGTTGCCGCCGTCAAAGAAGGTGAACCAGCGCAGTGTGCGGTCCTGGCCCGAGCCCGGGAACGGGAACTGCAGTTCGGCATTGCCGTACAGACGCGAGGCGCCGCCCATGGAGTCGCCGTACTGGTCCTTCAAGCTACCCAGCGAGGAGGCTTCATAGCCGCGCACGGTGCCGATACCGCCGGCGTAGTAGTTCTTGAACACCGGGTACGGCTTGCTGCCCAGGCCGCGGCCGTAGTCGACTTCGCCATTCAGCGCCAGAGTCACGGCCTTGCTGAAGAACGGCTGGAAGTACTGCTGCTGGTAGCTGGCACGGTAGTACTTCAAGGTGCCCACATAGGAGACCTCGAAGTTGGCGCGCTGATAGCGGCCGGTGGTCGGCACCAGGGCCGAGTCACGGCCGTCACGCTGCCATGCCACGGTCAGCGGGATGCTGGTGGTACGGGCGCTGCCGATACCGCAAGTTGCGGTCGAGGTCACATCGGTCACATCGCAACCGGAGCCGCCTGCGCCACCGAAATCGCGCACGTACTGGCGATACAGCGTCGGGCTGGTGTTGTCGGTGCTGACGTTGGTGTTTTCCACGCCAATACCAAAGAACACGCGATCCAGTTCCGAGAACGGCACACCAAACTTGATGCTGCCGCCCAGGGTCTTGACCTTGTAGTCACCTGTCGTATAGACCGACGGGCGAATCGTGCGCAGGTAGATTTCATAGGTGCGGCTGATGCCGTCATCCGTGAAATACGGATTGGTGGTCGACAGCGAGATCGTGCGATAGCGCGAGCTGGTGTTGATGTCGATACCGACGGTGTTGCCGCTGCCGAAGGCGTTTTCCTGCGAGATCGAGCCGGTCAGGCTCAGCTTGTCGGACTGCGAGAAGCCGGCACCGACCATGATGTTGCCGGTCGGCTTTTCCTCGACCTTCATGTTCACATCAACCTGGTCGCTGGTGCCCGGCACTTCAGGCGTATCCACGGTCACTTCCTTGAAGTAGCCCAGACGGTCGACGCGATCGCGCGAAAGCTTGATCTTCTCGCCGTCGTACCAGGAATCCTCGAACTGGCGGAATTCGCGGCGGATCACTTCATCGCGGGTCTTGGTGTTGCCGGCGATGTTGACGTGACGCACGTAGACGCGCTTGCCCGGGTCGACCATGATGGTGAAGGCAACTTCCTTCTTCTCGCGGTCCACATTGGGGTTGGCGTTGACGTTGGCGAAGGCGTAACCGAAGTTGCCCAGGCGTTCACCGATCTTCTTGGTGCTGTCGGTCAGCTTGGCGCCGGAATAGACGTCGCCCTTCTTGAGCTGCACCAGTTTGGCCAGTTCCGGCTCCATGCCGAACATCTCGCCTTCCAGCTTGATGTCGGAGACGGTGTACTTCTCGCCTTCCTTGATGTTGACCGTGATGTAGATGTCTTTCTTGTCGGGCGTGATCGACACCTGGGTCGATTCGACCTGCATCTCCAGATAGCCGCGGTCCAGGTAATAGGAACGCAGGGTCTCGATGTCACCCTGCAGCTTTTCCTTGGAATACTGGTCAGCCTTGGTGTACCAGGTGAACCAGCCCGGGGTGGTCAGCTTGATCTGGTCGCGCAGGGTGCTGTCGGAGAACACCTTGTTGCCGACGAAGTTGATCTGCTTGATGCGCGAAACTTCACCTTCATCCACGGCGAAGGTAATGGCGACGCGATTGCGCTCGACCGGCGTGACGGTAGTCGACACCTTGGCACCATACAGGCCGCGCGACAGGTACTGACGCTTCAGTTCCTGTTCGGCGCGATCGACCTGCGAGCGGTCAAAGATCCGCGACTCGGCTACGCCGATTTCCTTGAGGGCCTTGGTCAGCTGTTCCTTGTCGAATTCCTTGATGCCGGAGAGGTCGACGCTGGCAATAGCCGGGCGTTCGACCACCTGCACCACCAGCACGTCGCCTTCGGCTTCGATACGCACGTCACGGAAGAATCCGGTGGCGTACAACGCCTTGATGGCGGCGGTGGCCTTTTCATCGTTGAAGGTATCGCCCACGCGCACCGGCAGGTAGCTGAAGACGGTGCCGGCTTCGGTACGCTGAATGCCTTCGACGCGGATATCCTTGACCACGAACGGCGTGATGGCCATGGCCTGGCTGGAGCACAGGGCAAAGGCGGCAGCGGCAATCAGGCGACGGGAGAGAGTCGGAATGGGATGTTGCGCAGGGTGTAATTTCATCTATCGTTCATCAACAGTTTTTCGCTGCGGCACTGCCTGACATGATGCTGGTAAGCAATTGAAAACGGATTCCTGATCCATTGCCAATTGCTTAACAACTGCCATCGGGGTTGGCCGGCAAATGTAAAAAATCCGGTCTTTCTGGCCGCCCCGCCGATCTTGCTCGCTCGACGGGGCCGGCATCAGGCCGGATTCATCCTTGGAACATCAGTCGCACGATATCGTTGAAAGCGGCAACGAGCATCAGCGCCATCAGTAATCCCAGGCCGGCGCGCTGCGCGATTTCCCCAAACCGCTCGGAAACGGGCCGCCCTGTCAAAATCTCCAGCGCATAATACAGCAAATGACCGCCGTCTAAAACCGGGATTGGCAACAGATTCATCACTCCCAGGCTGATACTGATGAAGGCCAGGAAGCTGAGGTAGCTCACCAGGCCCACGCGGGCGGTCTGTCCGGCATAGTCGGCGATGGTGATGGGGCCGGTAATGTTCTTCAGCGAGACCTGCCCGACGATCATCTTGCCGATCATCTTGATGGTCATCACGCTGGTATCCCAGGTCCGCTGCGCGCCCTTGGCCACGGCCGTCAACGGGCCATCGCTGACGGTGGCCATCTCCGGTGCCAGCGGCACTTCGACCTTGATGCGGCCGATGCGCTTGCCACTTTCACCCTCTTCCACCGACTCCGGCGTGACGCGCACCTCGATCGGCGCAGCGCCGCGCACGCCCTGCAGCAGCAGCGGCTTGCCGGCGGATTCGCGCACTTTTTCCACGAAGGCCAGGCCATCCTGGACCGGCACGCCATCGATGGCGGTGATGCGGTCGCCGCTTTCCAGGCCTGCCATCTTGGCCGGCCCCTCCATGATCTTGCCCAGCACGGCAGGCGGACGTGCCAGCGACAGGCCCAGCTTGGCCAGGAAGTCGCCTTCCAGCTCATTGCTGTCGATGCCGCCCAGACGCAGCGTAACCGAGTTGAGCAGCTTGCCGCTGCCATTGGGATTGGGACGTTCGACGTCGATGCGGGCATCGGCCTTTTCCAGCACCAATTGCATCAGTTTCCAGCGCACTTCGGACCAGACCTGCACCGGCGCGCCATTGATGGCCGTGATGCGGTCACCGGCGCGCAAGCCGGCCTGGTAGGCGGCCGTCTGCGCGGTCGCTGCACGCAGCACGGGCACCGGCTCCGGCACGCCGTGCATGTAGAGACCAGCAAAGAGAAGAATGGCCAGCAGGAAATTGGCGATCGGCCCGGCCGCCACGATGGCGATGCGACGCCAGACGGATTGGCGCGTGAATTCGCGCTTGAGATCGGCTTCCGGAATGTCTTCCAGCGGCTGTTCGCGCGCGTCCAGCATCTTCACATAGCCGCCCAAGGGCAGCACCGACAGCGCCCATTCGGTCTGGTCGCGGCCGAAGCGGCGCGACCAGATCACCCGGCCCATGCCGACCGAGAAGCGCAATACCTTCACACCGCACCAGCGCGCCACCAGGTAATGCCCCAGCTCGTGGACCACCACCAGGGTGCCCAGGGCAACGAAGAAAGCGATCAGGGTATGCAGCAGGTTCATCGTGAAATCAGGGCCTCGGCGTGGTCACGCGCCTGCCGGTCCTGCTCCAGCAGCGCCGTGATGTCATCGGCTTGCCGGTTGGGGATGGCGGACATGACCTCTTGGATCAGGGGAGCGATCTTCCCGAAGCCGATGCGGCCATCGAGGAAGGCTTGCACGGCGAC
The DNA here is from genome assembly GCF_002296545.1 of Herbaspirillum sp. UBA812. Taxonomy (NCBI): domain Bacteria; kingdom Pseudomonadati; phylum Pseudomonadota; class Betaproteobacteria; order Burkholderiales; family Oxalobacteraceae; genus Herbaspirillum; species Herbaspirillum sp. UBA812. Next base: position 8,408 of record NZ_DBIC01000255.1, read on the forward strand.
TTCGTTGGCGGCGTTGAGGATCGCCGCCAGCGTACCGCCGGCCCGCAGCGCATCATACGCCAGTTTCAGGCAGGGGAAGCGCTGATAGTCAGGCGGCAAGAAAGACAATTGCGCGATCTGGGCCAGATCCAGCGCTGCCACGCCCGAGGCGATACGCTCCGGATAGGCCAGCGCATTGGCAATGGGCGTGCGCATGTCGGGGTTGCCCAACTGCGCCAGCACCGAGCCATCCGCATACGAGACCATGGAATGGATCACGCTCTGCGGGTGGATCACCACCTCGATCTTGTCCGCCGGCGCGCCGAAGAGCCAGTGCGCTTCGATGACTTCCAGGCCCTTGTTCATCATGGTGGCGGAATCCACCGAGATCTTGCGCCCCATCACCCACTTGGGATGAGCCACGGCCTCTTCCACGGTGACTTGATCCAGCGTATTCACATCCCGATGGAGGAACGGACCGCCCGAGGCCGTCAGGAGGATTTTCTCGACACCATGCGCCGTCATCGAACGGGTGTAGCCGTCGGGCAGGCACTGGAAGATGGCATTGTGTTCGCTGTCGATGGGCAGCAGGCTGGCACCATGTGCCTGCACCGCATCCATCAGCAGCTGGCCGGAAATGACCAGGGCTTCCTTGTTGGCCAGCAGGATCTTCTTGCCGGCACGTGCGGCGGCCAGCGTGGAGGCCAGTCCGGCGGCACCGACGATGGCCGCCATGACCATGTCGCAGCCTTCGGCCGATGCGATGTCGCACAAGGCTTGCGGACCGTAGGCCACTTCAGTGGACAGCCCGGCTGCGCGCAACAAGGTTTGCAACTGCGCGGCCGCTTCGGCGGAACCGACCACAGCCACTTGCGGACGGAAGCGCTGGCATTGCTCGGCCAGTTCGGCAACACGGGAATGGGCGCTCAGCGCAAAGACGCGATAGCGGTCGGGATGGCGGGCCACCACGTCCAGCGTGGACACGCCAATGGAGCCGGTGGAACCGAGAATGCTGATGGACTGCATGGAATTTCCAGAAGGAAAGCGGCGGCTCAGGCAGCCGCCAGCCAGAGATCGACCAGCGCTGCCAGCGGCAGCACCGGGATGAGCGCATCGATGCGGTCGAGCACGCCGCCGTGACCGGGCAGCAGGTTGCTGCTGTCCTTCATGCCGGCGCGGCGCTTCAGTTGCGACTCGAACAGGTCACCGACCACGCTGGCCACCACCATGAGGCTGAGCACACCGACAAAACCGCCCCAGCCCCAGCGATTGAACAGGTGATACTGGAAGGTCTCGCCACCACTCATGGACATGGCCACTGCCGCCGAAATCACCAGCACCGCCAGCCAGCCGCCGATGGCACCTTCCCAGGACTTGCCCGGGGAAATGGAGGGAGCGAGCTTGTGGCGGCCGAAACCCTTGCCCGAGAAATAGGCACCGATATCAGCCACCCACACCACCGCCATCACCGAGAGCAGGTACAGCGGCGAATGCTGGAACAGGTCCACGATGGCAACGAAGCAGCCGAGGATGGACAGCATGTAAGTGCCGTTGAGCAGGCGATTGCCGAAAGCTTCGATCCTGGGCAGGCCCAGGCCAAGCGCGGGCACGAAGCGCAAGGCCCACAACAGCACGCAGAGCACATACAGGGCGCGCACGCTGGGCAAGCCGGAGAAGAACAGGATGACGCTGAAGACCAGCGTCCACACGGCAGCCCACAAGGTGGGACGCGGGCTCTTGAAGAGACGGAAGCATTCCCACGAACCGGCGGCGAAGAACACCAGCACCGCCATGGCAAAGGC
>NZ_DBIC01000041.1:0-8436 GCF_002296545.1 Herbaspirillum sp. UBA812
CAGGCGGATGCGCATGCTCAACCATCAAGCTTTGGTACGGATACGCTCGCGCAGTTGACTGGCGAGGTCGTCGATGGCGATATCGATGGAAGGGCTGGCGTGCAGGCCTTCCTCGATCAGCGCCAGAAGGCTTTGCTCTTCTTGAGTCTGCGGGCCGAGGGCAGACGGGCCGGCTTCACGGGCCTGGGAATACTTGTCGGCGAGGGGGCGGGTATGGGAAGTCATCTGGCGATTATAGGCGTGGCGATTGCCGGATCGTCGCCCAAGATTGCCGCGACGGTGATCTTTCCGTTTTTACCGAATTTCTTCTGCCCATCCCCTCGCATCAATTCAATGCCGCGCGTCGCTCGCCTCGCTCGCGCCACCCACATCGGCCACGAACAGCTGCGCGCAGTCCACCGCATCGAACTCGTAATGCTGGCCGCAGAAATCGCAGTCAATGGCCAGTTTTTCCATCTGTGACAAGGCTTCAGCCACTTCTTCCTGGCCCAGCATCTTGAGCATGTTGCCAACCTTCTCGCGCGAGCAGGAGCAGTGGAATTGCGGATGCACCGGATCGAAGACGCGGATGGTCTGTTCCCAGAACAGCCGATGCATCAGCGTGGCGATATCGGTGGAAAGCAGTTCTTCGCGCTTGAGGGTGTCGCCCAGCATGACCATGTGGTTCCAGTCTTCCAGCTCGCCTTCCGGCTTGACGGTCGGGGCCGCATTGCCGCCGATGGACGGCAGCTTCTGCAAAAGCAGGCCGCGCGAGACCTTTTCATCGGCTGCCAGCCACAGCTTGGTATCGAGCTGTTCGGAACGCAGCATGTAATTCTCGATGACGGTGGCCACGCTTTCGCCATCCAGCGGGACCACGCCCTGGTAGGCCTGCTGGCCGGGCAGCTTGTCCTTGGGGTCGAGGGTGATGACGAAGCGGCCGTTGCCATTGGCATTGACCAGGTCGGTCAGCGTTGCGTCGTCAGCGATCTCGGCATCATCAGCCAGCTTGGCGGTGGCACGCAGTTGCAGCTCGGAGTCGCACTCGACCACCAGCAGCTTGACCGGGCCGTCGCCATGGATCTGCATGACGATCATGCCGTTGAACTTCAGGTTGGCCGACAGCAGGGCGGACGCCGCCAGCATCTCGCCCAGCAGCGTGCGCACCGCGACCGGATAGTCTCGGCGGGCTTGCACCTGGCGCCAGGTGTCCGAAATCTCGACCAGCTCGCCGCGAACGGGCGCGTTGTCGACCAGGAATTTTTGCAGCGTGTCTTTCATCGTTTCCTTTGCTTGACCGCTCAGGCAATGCGCTTGAGCTGGGTCTTGAACTGTTGCGCGCGCTGCACGTAGCTGTCGGTGCCAGCCCGCATGCGCGCGATATCTTCTTCACTCAACTGGCGAACCGCCTTGGCAGGCGCTCCGATGATCAGGGAGTTGTCGGGAAACTCCTTGCCTTCGGTCACCAGGGCACCGGCTCCGACCAGGCAGTTCTTGCCGATCCGTGCACCATTGAGCACCACCGCCTGGATGCCGATCAGCGCGCCCTCGCCAATGGTGCAGCCATGCAGCATGGCCTGGTGTCCCACGGTGACGTTCTTGCCGATCACCATCGGATAGCCATGATCGGTATGCAATACCGCACCTTCCTGCACATTGCTGTTCTCACCAATGGTGATGAGTTCATTGTCGCCACGAATGGCGACGTTGAACCAGACGCTGGAATGGGCTTCCATCCTGACCTTGCCCACCACCGTGGACGACTCGGCCACGAAGGCGGTCTCGTGGATCTCGGGAATGTCCTGCGCCAATTGGTAGATCGCCATAATAAAATTGTCTCCTCGTTACCTGCTGGTCGGTGGATGGTGCCGGGCTTGTTTGCCTTGTCCTTGTCTTGCAAGATTGGACATTTATCTTCATATGGTGGCAAAGCCGGCGTCCTCAACCGCGTATTTTACCTTCCCTGAAAGTCAGTTCCTTGGATCACGTCTCGTCCCCAGATGAAGTCTTTTCATTCACCCACGTGCGTAGCGCCGCGTTGTCTTGCCTGAAAGAAATGCATCCCGCCGTCAAGTGCAGTTCCGTGCGGGCCTTGCGTGCCGCCTGGCAGGCCGGTCACTTAGCGCTGGAAACCGATGACCTGGCCGCCGCCGAATCCGGCAGCGGCATTCCTGGCCGCCCGGCGCGGCCCGAGCTGGTTTCTCCCCTGCAGGTGAAGCACCGTTCCATGGGCACGCCCGAGGGCAGGGCGGCGCTGATCCATGCGCTTGCGCATATCGAGTTCAATGCCATCAACCTGGCGCTGGATGCGGTCTGGCGCTTCGCCGGCATGCCCCGCGAGTTCTATGAAGACTGGCTGCAGGTGGCTGATGAAGAAGCCTATCACTTCAGCTTGCTGGCCGATCACCTGAAGACCTTGGGTCACGACTACGGCGACTTCACCGCCCACAATGCCCTGTGGGACATGGCCGAGTCCACCAAGGATGACGTCCTGGCCCGCATCGCCCTGGTCCCGCGCACGCTGGAAGCGCGCGGGCTGGATGCCGCCCCGCCGGTACGCGCCAAGCTGGCGCAGGCGGGCGACCTGGCGGCCGCCGAGATCCTGGACATCATCATGCGTGACGAAGTCGGCCATGTGCTGATCGGCAATCGCTGGTTCAACTGGCTGTGCGAGCAGCGCCAGCTGGACCCGGTGACGACTTTCGCCGAACTGTGCCAGCGCCATCGCGCCCCGCCTTTGCGCGGCCCCTTCAACCTGGAAGCGCGGCGCGCGGCGGGTTTTTCCGACGAGGAAATGCTGATGTTCAGCGATGTTTCGCGATGATCGACGGATTTGCAAGAAATGTAAGCAAATTTGGCAGCGGCAGGCCGACACATGCTGCTGTGCTATCTTCACCTCGAATCCCGACAGATCGGGATCGTCAAATATGAACGGAAAGGATGAGAACATGAACAAGATGTCCAAACTGCTGGCTGGTGTTGCTGTGAGCGTGGCCGCCATTACCCTGCTGGCGGCCTGCCAGAAGAAGGAAGAACCGGGTCCGGCCGAAGCGCTGGGCAAGAAGATCGACGGTGCCGTGCAGGATGCCGGCAAGAAGCTTGATGAAGTGACTGGCCAGACCAAGGATCAGGCCGCTGAATCCGGCTCCAAGCTCGATGGCGCGCTGGACAAGGCCAAGGCCGACGCCAAGGAAGCCTACGAAAAGACCAAGGAAGGTGCCAAGGATCTGGCGCAGAAGACCGGTGAAAAGGTGGAAGAGGCCGGGCAGAAGATCCAGGACGCTTCCAAGAAGTAAGTCCGTTGAGGGTGCAGCCGCTGGCTGCGTCCTCGTTGTCACCGAGATGCCGTCCCGCGCTTCGTGCCGGGGCGGCATTTTGCTTTGCGGTGTCCGCGAGCGCCTGCGTCAGTCGCGGGCGTTGTGGATCAGTTCGATCACCATCTTGTGAATGGACGGTTCCAGCGCCAGCGCCACGTGGCCAATGCCGATGACCGGGATGTTCCAGGCGCCCTCCAGATGCGCTGAGGTCTGCGGCGACACGATGTTGTCGTGGTGGGAATAGATCGACACGATGTGGCCCAGCGCATCGGCTTCTTCGGTGGCCGCGAGCTTCTGCAGCCATTCGCTGCTGCGTCCTTCTTCATAACGGCCCAGCCAGTTCATTTCACCGCAGTTGATGCCAATGCCGAAGTTGGCAATGGCCGTGCCATGGTGCGGCGAGCCCAGGGTGATCACGCGGGCCACGCTGTCGCAGCCGTGGTCGCGCAGGTAGGCGCGCGCGGCCAGGCCACCCATGCTGTGGGCGACGATGACGATCTTCTTTTGTCCGGTCTCGGCCAGCACGCGCTGGACGGCGGCGTGCACCAGCGGGGCGTATTCATCGATGCTGCCGAATACCGGTTCCATGTCCAGCGCATAGTGGGTGATGTGAGCTTCACGCAGTTCCAGGCTCAGCCAGCGCCAGTAGCCGCTGTTGCAGCCGTAGCCGTGGATGAGCAGCACCGGCAGCGAGGTGGTGTCGGGATAGCTGAACTGGTCGAAGCGCAGGAAGGGCATGCCCCACGAGGAACACAGCATGGTGGCGCGAAATTCGCGCAGGAACAGGGTGGCGATCTGCAGCCAGGTGATGGTCACCGGGTTGGAGGTGCGGCCGCGATAGGGCCAGGTCAGGAAGAAGCTGTTGGCAGTGATCTGGGCGCGCAGAAGCAATACGATGAGCACGCCGCCGGCAGCTGCGGCCAGGATGGGCCAGTCGAAATGCCGCAGCAGGAAGTAGAACAGGATCGCAATGCCGAACTGGATGAGGAGCAGGGTTCTGGAGATGCGTGAAATCATGCGGGCGTCGGTCGGAGGCGATCAGGTCCAAGGGCATGCGGCTGCATGCGTTCGCCCGAGAGCATAACAGAGCGCAGCGAGGCGCTCATGTCCGCTTCATGACTTGGCCTCGGCCGTGCTGCCGGCGGCCTTCGGCTGGGCCGTCATGTCGACCAGGCGGGTGCCGGCCAGGCGGTCGTGCAGGAATTGTCCTTGCGGATCCAGGCGCGACGTCATGGCCCATAACAGCAGGTTGGCGGCGGGGATCAGCACCAGCAACCAGGCCTGGCCCCTTGCCAGCGAGGCCAGGGCCAGTCCCGGCAGGATCCACAGCCAGGCCAGCACGAAGCGCAACAGCGCGCGTCCCAGCCGCAAGGGCTGGCCGTCGCGGTCGACCACGCGGAAACGCCAGGTCTTCATCGCCAGGGTCTGGCCGCCATGGGTCCAGAACCAGACGAAATAGATCGCCAGAACCAGAAACAGCCAGCCTTCCAGCGCATGGCGCAGATACAGGGCATGACGCTGCTGCAGCAGCGTGGAAAACAGCCAGCCCGACATGAACAGTACGCCAAACAGCAGCATGGATTCGTACAGCATGCTGCTCATGCGGCGGCGCAGGGAGGGCGTGGTGAATTCCGGCATGGTTCCTGTTTGTTCCGTTCTGGCTAGGGTGGAGTGAAGAAGCAGCGCACACCGTGCACGCTGTGGCCGGCAGATGGTAATGCAATCAGGCGCGCTTGCCTATGTGACGGCTTGAGGCAGAGCAAGGGGCAAGCCTGCGTGGCAAGGGAGGTATGCCTTTGCGGCTTCACGGACGGTCTTGACGAGGGTAGAAACGCGAACCGCCCCAAGGGGCGGTTTCAATCAATCTGGCGGAGGAGGCGGAGCGGAAGAGGCCGGCTTACTTGCCGTCGCTGGTGGTGCTTGCCACAGGAGTCACCGCAGCGCTGACGGCCACGGTGGTGGGCAGCGCGGCAGTCGGTGCAATCGCCGGCACTGGCGTGGCTTGCGAGCCAGGCACCTGAGACGGCGCGGGAGCCACCGCCGGAGCCGGGACCTGAGCAGGTGTCACGGGCAGAGAGCGATCCAGCGCCTCGGTGGGCAGTTGGATGGTCGGTGCGGCAGCCGACGGCGAGGTCGGCAGCTTGGCCACGCGCTTGGGCAACTTGGACTCGGCCAGTTTCTTTTTCTGCTCTTCAGACAGTTGCTGGTACTTGGTCCATTGCTCGTGCTTTTCTTCCGCATCCAGCTTCTTGGCGCGGGCGTAATTGGTGCGGGCGGCACTGCGTTCGGCCGGGGTCAGCTTGACCCAGTCGCGCATGCGTTCATGCAGGCGCTGCTGTTCTTCCGGCTTCATCTTGGCGTAGCGCTTGCCGATCTCCAGCCATTTTTCTTTCTGCAGTTCGCTCATGCGCGGCCATTCGCCGGTCAGCGGTTCCAGCGCCTGATGCTGGGCGGGCGAGAGATTGGCCCAGGCCAGCTTGTTCTCGGGCTTGCGTGCTATGGACCTGCCGGCGGATTTGCTGGCATGGGTGGCGGCCGGTGCGGCAGGTGCTGCAGCTGTTCCGGGTGTGCCGGCCACCGGTGCCGTTGCGGCAGGGCTGGCGGCTGGTGCAGGTGTGGCGGGCGTGGCCGACGGTGCCGCTGCAGTGGAGGGCGCGTTCTGCGCCACGGTCCAGGCGCAGCTCAATCCACCGGCCAGCACCGCCAGCGCCAGCGCTATGCGCGAGAGGCGGACGGAAGCCTTCAAAGGAGTGCCGGTGGTCTTGTGCATCGTCTTATTGTCCCTTTTCAGCCAGGAAAGCGTTGAAACCATGATCCAGATACGCCGACAGTGGCAGCTCGTCGGACAGCACGGCCGCGTCGATGTCGGCCAGGTAGCTCACGCGCTTGGCGTTTTCATGCTGGTAGATGCCGGCGAACAGGATGATGCCCACCAGCAGCGGTGCTGCCACGCCCAAGCGGCTCCACCACGACGGTTTCTCGGACGACATCATGGTGCCACCGAAGGCGCCGGCCAGCGCCGGCTGTTCCACGCGCTTGTGGATCGGGGCCTGTTTCTTGCGCGCCAAGGCCACGCGACGCGCGGCCGACAGGCTTTGCAAGGTGTCGTCGGACAGGTTGTCAAGATTGGCGTCAAGCGCCAGCTTCACCTTGTAGGCGAATTGCATTTCCTTGTTGTTCATAATGAGATTCCTTTGGCTCTGAGAGCTTGAGCCAGCGCGTGCGTTGCGCGGGAGCAATGGGTTTTGACGCTACCTTCGGAGCAACCCATGGCGGCGGCTGTTTCCGCCACGTCCATGTCCTGCCAGTAACGCATCAGGAATGCTTCGCGTTGACGCGTTGGCAGCTTTTGTATTTCGGCGTCGATCAGGTTCAGCGTCTGCTCGCGCTCGACCTTGTCTGCGCTGGATTCGGCAGCCTGGGAGCCGTCTTCCGATTCCAGGCTTTCCAGCAGGTCGAAATCGTCGCCGCCTTCGCCGTCGCCGCCATTGCCCCCGAAGCTGGAGAACAGGCTCACCCAGGTGTTGCGCACCTTTTCGCGGCGGAAGAAATCATGAATGGTGTTCTGCAGGATGCGCTGGAACAGCATCGGCAGTTCATCGACAGGCTTGTCGCCGTATTTCTCGGCCAGCTTGATCATTGCATCCTGAACGATGTCCAACGCGGCTTCATCTTTGCGCACGGCATACACCGCCTGTTTGAAGGCGCGGCGTTCGACACTTTCAAGAAAATCGGAGAGTTCTTTGTCAGTTGCCATGCAATACGGTGTGCCGGATGGGTCACCGGTCAGATCAGTTAAAAACTTGCATCCAGGCCGGCGTAGATGCGAAAAATGCAAGAAATCGTCAAAAAGCAGACCGAATGCTAGCAAAAATGGTCCTCTTTGTCCTGAAGTTTATCCTCGGCGGCCCCAGCGAACGCGAGTATTGGCAACGATTTCACCGGAATTCGCTTGACCAAAATGATGCAACGCATTACTGTCCTGTTTCCCGCCTCCCACATCTGGGGCGTTTTTGTTCCTTGCCGGTGCTTCACATAAGGTCGTGCCGGTTCGAGGAAACGCTTTATAGGTTTAAAGCTTGTTTGTTCTAACCCGTGCCACAAGCGCGAGGAATCTGTAGAAGTCGATTTGTACCAAGGCTGAACGAGTCGCGTTGAGCGACGTTTCAAACTCCACTACGGTTGGAGCGCAGAAACGGCGTGACCGCACAATAAAGGGATGCTGCCGGCAAGACGACGAATGCGATTCCGTCAGGAGAGAACATCCGATCAATTTCCAATGGACCTTGAAAGGAAGCAGCATGAGTGCTGAGCAACTCACCGGCGCGGACATACTCGTCCGTTGCCTCGCTGAAGAGGGTGTTGAACACGTCTTCGGCTATCCTGGTGGCGCCGTCCTCTATATCTACGACGCAATCTTCAAGCAAGACAAATTCCAGCACATCCTGGTTCGTCACGAACAGGCCGCCGTGCATGCCGCTGATGCGTATTCGCGCAGCTCGCAGAAAGTCGGCGTGGCCATCGTGACCTCCGGCCCCGGCGTGACCAATGCGGTCACCGGCCTGGCCACGGCCTACATGGACTCGATTCCCATGGTGGTGATCTCCGGCCAGGTGCCGTCGACCGCCATCGGCCAGGACGCGTTCCAGGAGTGCGACACCGTCGGTATCACCCGCCCCTGCGTCAAGCACAACTTCCTCGTGAAGGATGTGAAGGACCTGGCGGAGACCGTCAAGAAAGCCTTCTTTATCGCCACCACCGGCCGTCCCGGCCCGGTTCTGGTCGATATTCCGAAGGACATCACCATGCATACCTGCGCCTACGAGTATCCGAAGGCGGTGGAAATGCGTTCCTACAAGCCGGTCGACAAGGGCCACTCGGGCCAGATCCGCAAGGCGCTGCAGCTGCTGCTGTCGGCCGAGCGCCCGATGATCTATACCGGCGGTGGCATCATCCTGGCCAATGCTTCTCCCGAGCTGAACAAGCTGGTCGATCGCCTGGGCTATCCCTGTACCAACACGCTCATGGGCCTGGGCGCGTATCGTTCGTCCAGCGACAAGTTCGTCGGCATGCCCGGCATGCACGGTACCTACGAAGCCAACATGGCCATGCAGCACTGCGACGTGTTGATCGCCATCGG
>NZ_DBIC01000209.1:0-1025 GCF_002296545.1 Herbaspirillum sp. UBA812
CCCTGATGAATGCGCTGCTGAAAAAGCGCGTGGCCGCCGTCGGCGATGAGCCGGCCGTGACCAAGACCCAGCAGCGTCTCTACCTGGGCAACAACATGGTGCTCACCGATACCCCCGGTATGCTCTGGCCCAAGATCGAACATCCCAGCGATGGCCTGATGCTGGCGGCCAGCCATGCGGTGGGCAGCAATGCGCTGATCGAAGAGGAAGTGGCGACCTTCCTGGCCGACCTGCTGCTGCAGCGCTATCCGCAGTTGCTCAAGGCGCGTTATGGCTTCAATACCGAAGGCATGGACGGCGTAGCCGTGGTGGAGGGCGTGGCGGCCAAGCGTGGCTTCCGTCTGAAGGGAGGCGAATACGATTTCGAGAAGGCCGCGCACACCTTCCTGCAGGATTACCGCAGCGGCGCACTGGGCCGCATCTCGCTGGAAACGCCGCAGTCGCGTGCCGAGCTGCTGGCGACCTATCAGTCCACCGACAATCCCGATGCCCTGCAGGCCGAGGATGAAGAGGAAGACGACGAGGACTACGACTGGCGAGACGCTCCGGATCATCGGGGGCGTTGAAACTAAGTTTTGCTTTCCGGAAAACTTAGAAACCGGATGTCAGAAACTAAGTTTTTGAGGGATCACCGGTTGGCGGAAAATTCCCGCCCAATGAAAAAGGCCAGCTCGATGAGCTGGCCTTTTCGTTGATGCAGGCAAGTCAGGCGTTGCGGATTACCAGGAGGTGATCACGGAACCCTTGTACTTTTCCAGCACGAACTTCTTCACTTCCGGGCTGTGGTAAGCCTTGACCAGCTTGGCGACCCAGGGCTTGTCCTTGTCGGCGATGCGCACGGCGATCACGTTGGCGTAGGGACCGGTGGAGGCTTCCACGGCGATCGCATCCTTGGTCGGCGACAGGCCGGCCGATTCGGCGTAGTTGCCGTTGATGACGGCAGCATCGAAGTCATCCAGCGAACGCGGCAGCTGGGCGGCATCCAGTTCGATGATCTTGATCTTCTTGGGGTTTTCCACGATGTC
>NZ_DBIC01000209.1:1320-2217 GCF_002296545.1 Herbaspirillum sp. UBA812
TTCTTGGGGTTTTCCACGATGTCCAGCGGCGTTGCCTTCAGGCCGGCATCGGCTTTCAGCTTGATCACGCCCTTGGCTTGCAGCACCAGCAGGGCGCGGCCACCGTTGGTCGGATCGTTGGGCACGCCCACGCGCGCACCTTGTTTCAGGTCGTTGAGCGACTTGATCTTCTTGGAGTACACGCCCATCGGGAAGGTGATGGTGCTGCCCACGCTCACGAACTTGTAGCCACGGTCCTTGATCTGCGCATCCAGGTAGGGCTGGTGCTGGTAGGAGTTGGCGTCCAGGTCGCCGGCGGCCAGCGCGGCGTTGGGCTGGATGTAGTCGGTGAATTCGATGACCTTCATCTGCACGCCGTCTTTTTCCAGCAGCTTCTTGACCTGTTCCATGATCTCGGCGTGCGGACCGGCGGTCACGCCCATCTTGATCTGGTCTTCGGCCATGGCGGGAGCACAGGCCAGGCCGGCGGCCAGGCCCAGGCCTGCGATGAATTGAATCAACTGACGACGCTTCATGACTTTCCTTTCGAGCTTTGAGGTGGGCAGCGGATAGCTGCCGTTTTTTTGTAGTAACTGCGCTCAGCGGTGGCTGAGCTTGCGGACCAGCAGGTCTCCCAGGGATTGCACCAGCTGGACGAACACGATCAGGATCAGCACCACGGCCAGCATCACTTCCGGCAGGAAGCGCTGGTAGCCGTAGCGGATGCCCAGGTCGCCCAGACCGCCGCCACCGATGGCACCGGCCATGGCCGAATAACCGACCAGGCTGACGAAGGTGATCGTGAGACCGGCGACGATACCAGCAAATGCTTCAGGCACCAAGACCTTGTAAATGATTTGCCAGGTGGTCGCACCCATGGCTTGCGCCGCTTCCACCAGGACGTGATCGACTTCGCGC
>NZ_DBIC01000209.1:2498-3327 GCF_002296545.1 Herbaspirillum sp. UBA812
TTCCACCAGGCCGTGATCGACTTCGCGCAGGGCGGTCTCGACCAGGCGCGCAATGAAGGGCGCGGCGGCGATGGTCAGCGGCACGATGGCAGCGGCCGTGCCGATGGAGGTGCCCACGAAGAAACGCGTCATCGGGATCACCGCCACCAGCAGGATGATGAAGGGCGTCGAGCGCACCGCATTGACCAGCAGGCCGGCGATGCGGTTGAAGGCGACGTTGGGCAGCACGCCCTTGGATTCGGTGATGTGCAGGGCGATGCCCAGCGGAATGCCGAGCAGTGAGCCGACCACGCCCGAGATCACCACCATCATCAGCGTCTCGCCGAAGGAGCTGACGAACAGATCGATCAGTTCAGATGACATGGTTGAGCTCCTCGACGACCACGCCCTGCTCGCGCAGGTATTGCATGGCCTGGTTGATGTTGTCCTGGGTACCGTTGGCGAGGATCGCCAGCGAACCGAATGCCTGGCCCTGGATCTCGTCGATCTGGCCGTGCAGGATGTTGAAATTCAGGTTGAAGCGGCGCACCGCTTCCGACAGGTGCGGCTGGTCCACATCGTTGCCGGTGAAGGCGAAGCGGAACAGGTGGTCGGTGCCCTGGCCGGCGTCGGCACGCGCCAGGCGCTCGCGCAGGCGCGCCAGCACGCCCTTGGGCAGCTCGTGGGCGATGACGTCGCCGATCAGCGCGCGGGTGACTTCATGGCGCGGCTGGCGGAACACCTCCAGCACTTCGCCCTGTTCGATCACCTGGCCGGCTTCCATCACGGCCACGCGGTCGCAGATCTGCTTGATGACTTCCATCTGGTGCGTGATCAGCACGATGGTCAG
>NZ_DBIC01000209.1:3618-18044 GCF_002296545.1 Herbaspirillum sp. UBA812
GTGCGTGATCAGCACGATGGTCAGGCCCAGCTCCTTGTTGATCTTGCGCAGCAGCTCGAGGATGGAGCGGGTGGTTTCCGGGTCCAGCGCCGAGGTGGCTTCGTCCGAGAGCAGGACCTTGGGATCATTGGCCAAAGCGCGGGCGATGCCCACGCGCTGCTTCTGGCCGCCGGAGATCTGTGCCGGATAGCGATCGCGCAGGGCGGTCAGGCCGACCAGCTCCAGCAAGGGTTCGACCTTGGCGGCGATCTCCGACTTGCTCTTGCCGGCCAGTTCCAGCGGCAGCGCGATGTTGTCGTAGACGCTGCGCGAGGAGAGCAGGTTGAAGTGCTGGAAGATCATGCCGATGCCACGGCGCGCTTCGCGCAGCTGGGAGGACGACAGCGAGGTCAGGTCCTGGCCATCGAGGACGATACGTCCGGAAGTGGGACGGTTCAGCAGGTTCAGGGTGCGCACCAGGGTGCTCTTGCCCGCGCCGCTGCGGCCGATGATGCCGAAGATCTCGCCCTTGCGGATCGACAAATCGACATTGCGCACCGCTTCGACATTGCCGAACCGCTGGGTGACAGCTTGTATTTCGATCATGATGGAAAAGAAGAATGGCAGCGGCCCCCGGGTGCCGACGCCAGCGCGGCATCGTGGGACGCTGCGGGCGGGTCAGGACCTCAGGTCTCCACTGCCATCAATATTTTTATAAGAAGGCGCTATTTTAAGGCGGCAAGGTTATATAGGGAAAATAAATTTTCGCCTATGCATATAACTGGCGCGTCTTAGCATGCGGCGGGAACCCTTGTGCAGAGCGGCTTTGCGGGGCGATTTTCGCAGGGAGCCGGTCCGGGGGAGCAGCGCTTGACTCGATGTTGAGCGAGAAAGTTGTCGAATAAGTTTTGTCGTTCACCTCATTTTTTCACTGAATCCCATCAGTGGCGATGCCAGGGCTTATCTTCCTGAATTTTTTGTCCGGCGTGCTGCAGCGCGCCGGATCCAGCCCCGGAATCCTCCCCATGTATGCCTTTCCCGTCACTGACCTGGCCGAGCGCCTCGACGCGCTGCTGGAGCTGGCCGATATCGATGAAGTCATCCTCACCCGAGCGGGTGCCGACAACCTGGTGCTGGTGCGCGAACCGGTCTGGCGCGGGGTGCAGGAAGCCCTGCATCTGCTGGGCAACGATCTCAATGCCGAACGCCTGCTATGCAGCCTGTTGCAGCTGCGCGCCGAACTGCTGCCGCTGAAGGAGCAGCCTTGACCCCGCTCTGGATGACCCCGCTGGCGCGCGAGGACCTGGCCTGGTGGCGTCGCCATGACCGCCGGGTTGCACGTCAATTACTTCATTTGATGCGACGACTAAGTGAAGGAGCTTGCATTCCATCGGCCCGCCGGGTGGCCTTGCCCCTGCGCTTGCCCGGACTTTACGCGGTGCGCGTGCAGGGTGAACACCGGCTCGTCATCGAGTTGGTGGCGGGCAGGCTAGTGATTCATCAGTGCCGGTTTCATTACTGATGGACAACAAAATGCGCTGACCTCTATGCGCGACATTGGTTGCTATAAAGCTACAGAAAAGTCTTATAAAGCATAGCAAATCAAGGAATGATTCATTTGAGAAATAAAAGTCGGTTTAGATTTGCCGTGACTTCTTGATGTTTCTTTCGGAAGCCTGGGTGGTGCCCTCGTCGCAAGGTGATGTCCACCCTCCAATCAACAGCAATCAAACCACTACGGAGTACTCTATGAAAAAGTCCATCCTGGCCCTGGCCGTGCTGGCTGCCTTCGGCGGCGCGGCGCACGCGCAGAGCAGCGTGACCATCTACGGTGCGGTCGACGCCAGCCTGTCCTACACCAACAAGATCTCCACCGGCGGCAAGGATACGGGCGGCCAGATGGCGCTCGATTCCGGCCTGATGAAGGGTTCGCGCCTGGGCGTCAAGGGCGTGGAAGACCTGGGCGGCGGCATCAAGGCGCTGTTCACCATCGAGAACGGTTTCAGTGTCGATACCGGCGAGGCGGGCCAGGGCAAGCTGCTGTGGGGCCGTCAGGCGACCGTGGGGCTGTCCGGCAACTTCGGTACGGTGCTGGCCGGTCGCCAGAAGGATGTGTTGGATGACGTGGGCAGCATTACCTCCCCGGGCGACTTCGGTGGCGTGGTCAGCCGTGTTCATTCGCTGAACCTGGATCGTACCAACGGCGAGCGCGTCAACAACTCCATCCGCTACAACACCCCGAACTTCAACGGTTTCACCGGTAGCGTCATCTATGGCTTCGGTGAGCAAGCCGGCAATACCGGTGCCGGTCAGTCCTTCGGCCTGGGCGGTACCTATGCCAACGGTCCGCTGAACATCGGCCTGGGCTACTTCCAGAGCAAGATGGGCGGCAAGTCCGCCAGCGATGTCAACGGCGCGGCAGCCTGCAACGGTGGCGGCAAGTATGGCGATACCTGCCTGAAGACCTGGACCCTCGCTGCTGCCTATCAGTTCGGCCCGGCGCGTGTGTATGGTTCGTATTCGCGCGTGAAGCTGCCGCTGACGGCAGCGCGTCGCAGCTTCGATCCGAAGTTCGACAGCTTTGCCGCCTGGACCGATCCGAACAAGAAGATCGAGCGCTACGATGCTCTCGAGAAGGGCGACTACACCATCGGCGGTGCCAACAACGAGTCGAGCCAGACGCTGGACCTGGGCGTGAACTATCGGATCTCGCCGTCGCTGTCCTTGATCAGTAGCCTGCAATACACCCGTGCCAAGTTTGTCCGCACCGTCGATGGCCGCATGGTGCAGATCAACCTGGGTGCCAAGTATGACCTGTCCAAGCGCACTTCTACCTATGCCGTCATCCGCAACCTGCGTACGTCCGACATGTACAGCGTTGGCCTGGCCAGCGACCGCGTACCAGGTAGTGATCGCAGTCAGACCGGCATCAACGCCGGCCTGATCCACACCTTCTAAGTTCTGGCACTGCATCGGGCTCGTGGGAGCCCGATGTTTTGGCCCGCATCTGCAAGGATGCGGGTCTTTTTTTATGCAGAAGCCTTTGTGAGGTTGATGCTCGGTCAACTCAGCTGCGCGAGCTCGGAGAGGAGGCCTTGCACTCCGGCTCCGCTCCGATCGCCGCCCAACAAAAAACCCGCATCATCGCTGATGCGGGTTTTTCACTTGCAGCACAGGTCATGCAATGCATGGCCCGCAGCCGGAAGGCCAATTACATCATGCCGTCCATGCCGCCCATGCCGCCCATACCACCCATGCCGCCAGGCATGCCGGCCGGCTTGTCCTCGGTCACTTCGGCCACCAGGGCGTCGGTGGTCAGGATCAGGCTGGCCACGGAGGCAGCGTTTTGCAGAGCCGAACGGGTCACCTTGGCCGGATCCAGCACGCCCAGTTCCACCAGGTCACCGTAGGTGCCGTTGGAGGCGTTGTAGCCGAAGTTGCCCGAACCTTCCAGCACCTTGTTCACCACCACCGACGGCTCGTCGCCGGCGTTGAAGACGATCTGGCGCAGCGGCTCTTCGATGGCGCGCAGCACGATCTTGATACCGGCTTCCTGATCCGGGTTGTCACCCTTCAGGTCCTTGACGTTGGCGCGAGCGCGCAGCAGGGCAACGCCGCCGCCAGGCACGACGCCTTCTTCGACAGCAGCGCGGGTAGCGTGCAGGGCGTCTTCGACGCGGGCCTTCTTTTCCTTCATTTCGACTTCGGTGGCAGCGCCAACCTTGATCAGTGCAACACCGCCGGCCAGCTTGGCCACGCGCTCTTGCAGCTTTTCACGGTCGTAGTCGGAGGTGGCTTCGCCGATCTGGGTGCGGATCATTGCCACGCGTGCTTCGATGCCAGCGGCTTCGCCGTTGCCGTCGATGATGGTGGTGTTTTCCTTGCCGATTTCAACGCGCTTGGCTTGGCCCAGTTCAGCCAGAGTAGCCTTTTCCAGGGTCAGGCCGACTTCTTCGGCGATCACTTGGCCACCGGTCAGGATGGCGATGTCTTCCAGCATGGCCTTGCGGCGGTCGCCGAAACCAGGAGCCTTGACGGCAGCGGTCTTCAGGATGCCACGGATGTTGTTGACCACCAGGGTAGCCAGGGCTTCGCCTTCGACGTCTTCAGCCACGATCAGCAGCGGACGGCCCGCCTTGGCGACTTGTTCCAGCACCGGCAGCAGGTCACGGATGTTGGAGATCTTCTTGTCGAACAGCAGGATGAAGGGATTGTCCAGAGCGACGATCTGCTTCTCTTGGTTGTTGATGAAGTACGGCGACAGGTAGCCACGGTCGAATTGCATACCTTCGACGATGTCCAGTTCGTTTTCCAGCGACTTGCCGTCTTCCACGGTGATGACGCCTTCCTTGCCGACCTTTTCCATGGCCTTGGCGATGATGTCGCCGATGTCCGCGTCGGAGTTGGCCGAGATCGAGCCGACTTGAGCGATTTCCTTGGAGGTGGTGGTGGGCTTGGCCAGGTTCTTCACTTCACTGACGATGGCGGTGACAGCCTTGTCGATACCGCGCTTCAGGTCGGTCGGGTTGAAGCCGGCGGCGACGTACTTGAAGCCTTCGCGCACGATGGCTTGAGCCAGCACGGTGGCGGTGGTGGTACCGTCACCGGCGTTGTCGGAGGTCTTGGAAGCGACTTCCTTGACCAGCTGGGCACCCATGTTTTCCAGCTTGTCCTTCAGTTCGATTTCCTTGGCGACGGAAACGCCGTCCTTGGTCACGGTCGGGGCGCCGAAGCTGCGCTCCAGCACGACGTTGCGACCCTTGGGGCCCAGGGTGACCTTGACTGCGTTGGCCAGGATGTTGACGCCGTTGACGATCTTGGCGCGTGCTTCATCGCCGAAAATAACTTGCTTTGCTGCCATGTTGGATTCTCCAGAAATTCGGTTCAGTTCATGTCGCCGGGCTCGGGCCTGAAGGTTCAGGGAGCGCCGGTTGCTGTCTTGTTGCCGATGGCCTTCACGTTTTCTCTATCTATATAGAAGGAAAAGGAAGGCCGGATGCCGAATTACTTCTCGACGACGGCGAACAGGTCTTCTTCGCGCATGACCAGCAGTTCCTGGCCATCGATCTTCACGGCCTGGCCGGAGTACTTGCCGAACAGAACGCGGTCGCCGACCTTCACGGCCAGTTGGCGGACCTTGCCATCTTCCAGGATCTTGCCGTTGCCGACGGCCAGGACTTCGCCTTGGTCCGGCTTTTCGGTCGCTGCGTCAGGCAGAACGATACCGGAAGCAGTCTTGGTTTCCTGGTCGAGGCGCTTGACGATAACGCGATCGTGCAAAGGGCGAAGATTCATGAGAACTCCTTAATTTTCAATAAGTTAGCATTGATTGCGGCGATGCCTGCAACGGTTTTCTTCCAAATGCAGCAGACGTCACCGCATGAAAAAGGGGATTGCGCCCGGCGGCGCTGTTAGCACTCTGCCGTGACGAGTGCTAAGTATAGGGATGGGTTGGGGAATTTTCAAGGCGTCAATTGCCGTGTTTGCGCGCCTGGTCTGCGCAGCGGCACTCAAAAAAATTCGAGGTCAGTTAAGAGAAATGCAGGCATGGCTCTGAATATGTAAAAAATAGAATGCGAATCATTATTATTGCGGCTCTTTCGGATCAGTCCGGAAGAGCCTTTTTTTATAAGAAATGAACGGCGGAGGTTCGCCCGTATTTTTATTGGACCGAAATGTAATGAAGAACAATCAGGCCCCTTTCAACCATGCACGCGATCTGCGTATCGCCACTTCAACCCTTGCCTCGCTCGTGATGCTCGGCTTCCCGCTGGCCGGCATGGCGCAGCAGTCCGCGGCGCCCGAGGGGCAGTCCGGGCTGGAGCCGATCCAGGTCAGCAGCGACTGGCTAGGCACTGGCCTGGAGAGCAGCGTGAAGACCTATCCCGGTGCCCGCACCGTGCTAAAGAAGCAGGAGATCGACAGCACCGGCGCCGTCAGCATCGGCGAGGTGATGCGCCGCATTCCCGGCGTGCAGTCCAGCGACAGCGCCGGTACCTCCGGCAGCGCCATTGCCTTGAACATCGGCGTGCGCGGTCTGACCGGACGCTTTTCGCCGCGCTCCACCGTCCTGCTGGATGGCATCCCCTTGTCGGTGGCGCCCTATGGCCAGCCCCAGCTTTCGTTCGCACCCCTGAGCCTGAACAACATCGAATCGATCGATGTCATCCGTGGTGGCGGCACGGTGCGCTTCGGCCCGCAGAACGTGGGCGGCATCATCAATTTCAAGACGCGCTCCATTCCCGCCAGCGAGGGCATTTCGGGTGATGCCTCGGTGCGCTACAACAGCTACGGCAAGGGTGGTGGCAATGCGCAGTACACCGCCTTTGCCGGCGGCCAGAGCGACAATGGCCTGGGCATGGCCTTCCTGTACTCGGGCCAGGACGGCAGCGGATGGCGCGACAAGAGCGATGAGCATCTCAACGATTTTGCGCTGAAGATGCGCTACGAAATTTCCCCGCGTTCCGAACTCCACGCCAAGTTCAATTACTACGATGTGCTGAGCCGCACGCCGGGCGGCCTCACCACCGCGCAGTACGCCGCCGATCCGTTCCAGAACACGCGCAGGCGCGACAACTGGAGCGGTACCCGCAAAGGCTTCGACGTCGGTTACCTCAATACGCTGTCGGATCATCAGGAGCTGGAGATCCGGACCTACTTCAACCAGGCGACCCGCCAGAGCAGCTTGATCAACGTGACCGGCGTGCGCCTCTCGCATCAGCCGCGCAACTATGAAACGCTGGGCATCGAACCCCGCTACACCCAGCGCTTCGCCTGGGGCGGCACTACGCACGATGTCACCGTGGGTTACCGCTACATCCGCGAGCGCGGGGATGACAACATCTACAACGAAGCGGTCCGCACCGGTGTGCTGAGCGGATTCACCCAGTTCCAGAACAATACCGATGCTCATGCCGGCTACATCGATGACAAGATCGCTGTCGGCAAATGGCGCATCACGCCGGGCCTGCGTTTCGAACAGGTGCGGTCAAGCCGCTACGAAATGGGCAAGAAGGATCCTTACGAGGTGGCCAACGACAAGCTGCTGCCCTCGATCAACCTGGCCTATCTGCTCACGGAGCAATTGACCCTGTTCAGCAACTACAACACCTCCTTCGGCGTGGTGCAGAATTCGCAACTCAACACCATGTCTTCCGCCAATCCGCTGTCGCCCGAACTGGCCCGGACGATGGAAGGCGGCATGCGCTGGAAGAGCGCACGGGCCTCCGCCGAAGCCACGGTGTTCCACATCAATTTTGACAACCAGATCGTGTCGGTGCAGGGAACGACTCCCAACGTCTTCCGCAACATCGGCCGCACCCAGCATGATGGCGTCGAACTGGCGATGGACTATGCCTTCGCTCCGGACAGCCCCCTGAAAGGCTGGTCGGTCTTCGCCAACTACACCTACACCCGCGCCCTGCAGAAGTCAGGCAGCAATCCGGGCAAGGACTTGCCGTTCTATGCACGCACGACCGATACGCTCGGGGTGCGCATGCAAACCGGTCCCTGGACGCTCAACCTGTCGACCACGCATCAGGGCAGACAGTTTGCCGATGAAGCAAACACCGTCGCCGAAAGCGCCGACGGCAGCATCGGAGAAATCCCGGGCGTACGCCTCTGGAATGCGCAGGCGAGCTGGAAGGTGCCGGGCAAGAAGGGATTCGACCTCACCGCGGGCGTCAACAACCTGCTGGACCGGCGCTACTTCACCCGTACCGTGGATGGCAATCTGGGCAAGCTGGTCGGTGCGCCGCGGACTCTGTATGTGCAAGGACGTTACACATTCTGACCGTACTCCGATGAACGAAATCGCGCAAAGTCCACTGCATGCATCGTTCATCTCTCCCTTCCGCAAGCAGGGCCACGAATCCGTGGCATATGCAGAATAATTCTCGCTATGCGGGAATTTGGCTGGAGAAATGAGGCTGGCACCCCCAGCCAGCCTCGTTACAAGTGCAGCTTTCTGCTATTTCCCCACCCTTATTGGTGCACTCCTTCGCATCCCGATTCAAAAAAGTGCATAAAACGTGCGATATGAATGAAGCGCCGCGTTGGCACGGAACTCGCTCTCCCAGCCGCACCATTACGGTGTATTCTGCCCGGCGGGGCGGTGTAATGGAGGAACTGCCCCGCCTGGCCTGGCGCTGCGGCCGGGCCGCTTGCCTGCTGTGGCTCCGTCCCTTTTTATCCGGCGATGCCCCTGGGGAAAGCGCCCGAGTGGCGATGCTGCAAGGCATGGCTCGGTTTTTGCAGTAGCAGAGTCCGCAAGCAAGAACCGGTCAGCGACTGGGAGGCGCTGCGGTGCTTTCCGATCAGGTTGCCGTCCACACGGCGGTCAGAATCGGTCAGCGCACATAACAAATGGCACAACGAACTGCGTTTTCAATCTTTCATTGGAAGTAATAGGAGCAATTCATGCAAAAAATCAAAATGATTCCTGTCGCTACGGCACTGGTGGCAGCGTTCTCGTTCGCAGGGGCAGCGCAGGCACAAGAGGTCATCAAGATCGGTCACGTCGCTCCTCTGACCGGTCCCAACGCACACATCGGCAAGGACAATGAAAACGGTGCCCGCATGGCCGTGGACGAACTCAACGCCAAGGGCTTCGAGATCGGCGGCAAGAAGGTCACCTTCCAGCTGGTCCCCCAGGATGACGCTTCCGATCCGAAGCAAGCCACCACCGTGGCACAGGCCCTGGTCGATGCCAAGGTCAAGGGCGTGGTCGGCCACATGAACTCCGGCACCACCATCCCGGCTTCCAAGATCTACTTCGACGCCGGCATCCCGCAAATCTCGCCCTCGGCGACCAACCCCAAGTACACCCAGCAAGGCTTCAACACCGCCTTCCGCGTGGTGGCCAACGATGGCCAGCTTGGTGGCGTCCTGGGCCGCTACGCCGTCAATGAACTGAAGGGCAAGAACGTGGCCGTCATCGACGACCGCACTGCCTACGGTCAAGGCGTGGCTGAAGAATTCCGCAAGAGCGCCCTGGCTGCCGGTGCCACCATCGTGGCCACCCAGTACACCACCGACAAGGCTACCGACTTCAACGCCATCCTGACCTCGGTCAAGTCCAAGAAGCCGGACCTGGTCTTCTTCGGCGGCATGGATGCCGTGGCCGGCCCGATGCTGCGCCAGATGGACCAGCTGGGCGTGGCAGCCAAGTTCATGGGCGGTGACGGTATCTGCACCACCGAACTGCCGAGCCTGGCCGGTGCTGGCCTGAAGGACAGCGAAGTGGTCTGCGCCGAGGCCGGTGGCGTGACCGAAGCAGGCAAGAAGCCGCTGGAAGACTTCAAGGCTGCCTACAAGAAGAAGTTCAACCAGGACGTCGTGATCTACGCACCGTACACCTACGATGCGCTGATGACCCTGGCTGATGCCATGAAGCAGGCCGGCTCGTCCGACCCCAAGGTCTACCTGCCGGTCCTGGCCAAGATCAAGCACAAGGGCGTCACCGGTGAAATCGCCTTCGACGCCAAGGGCGACATCCTGAACGGCACCCTGACCCTGTACACCTACAAGGGCGGCAAGCGTACCCTGCTGAGCGTGGTCAAGTAATTTTGCATCAAGCTTCACCTCCGGGACCGTCACGGTTCCGGCGGGAGCAGCAGTGACAAGCCCCGGCCTTCGTGCCGGGGCTTTTTCTTTCATATCGACCAAAAGCCGCATCGACCCGCCGCCGCATTTACAGATTATAATGAGACACGTTCTCATTACATCTTGCGGTCATGGCCGACCTCGCTCCCTCCCGTCCTCACGACATCGCTGGCATATACACCGGGCATCACCGGTGGCTGCTGGGCTGGCTGCGCCGCCGTACCGACAATGCCGAGCTGGCGGCCGACCTGGCGCAGGATACCTTCGTGCGGATGATGGTCTCGCGCCGCGATTTCATCGTCGATGAAGTGCGCACCCTGCTGGCCACCATCGCGCGCGGCTTGATGATCGATCATTTCCGCCGCTGCGCGCTGGAAGCTGCCTTCCTGGAAATGCTGGCGCAGATGCCCCCCGAGCACCTGCCTTCGCCCGAAGCGCAACTGCTGGTGCTGGAAACCCTCAACGAAGTCGACGCCATGCTGGCCGGCTTGCCGCCCAAGGTGCGCAGCGCCTTCCTGCTGTCGCAGCTCGATGGCCTGGCCTATGCCGAGATCGCGGCGCGGCTGGAGGTGTCGCTGAGTTCGGTGCAGCAATACATGAAGCGCGCCTTCACCGCCTGCTACCGGCTGCAATATGGGCTCTGAGCGCACGGTCCCCAACGACGACATCGTCATGGCCGCCATTGACTGGATGGTGCGGCTGCAATCGGGCAGCGCCAGCGATCATGACCACGAAGCCTGCCGCCGCTGGCGCGCCGAACAGCCGCAGCACGAGCTGGCCTGGCAGCGCCTGCAATCGCTCAGCGAGCGGGTCGCCACGCTGCCGCGCGCGCTGGCCCACGGCAGCATCGGTGCCAGCGAAGCCCGCACGCGCAACAACCGCCGCTTTGCGCTCAAGACCTTGTGCGTGGCGACCGGTGCGGGGCTGCTGGCGGCCAGTGCAGCACGATGGACTCCGTGGCAGGCCTGGATGGCCGGCTACACCACCCGCACCGGCGAGCGCCGGCGGGTGACGCTGGCCGATGGCACCCTGCTGCAACTCAACAGCGCCACTGCGGTGGACGTCAGTTTCGACGAGCAGCAGCGCCTGATCCGCCTGCATCGCGGCGAAGTGCTCATCACCACGGGACATGAAGAGCGCCCTTCCTATCGTCCCTTCCTCGTGCAGACCCGGCTGGGACAGGCACGCGCACTGGGCACCCGCTTCCAGCTGCGCGATGCGGAGGAGGGCATGCGCCTTGCCGTTTATGAGGGTGCGGTGGAATTCCGTTCGCAAAATGAGAATGCAGCCGTCCGTGTGGATGCAGGGCGCCAGGGACTGTTCGATACGCAAGGGCTGGTCGGCCGCCTCGTCGCCGCCAATGAACAGGCCATCGCCTGGACCGACGGTGTCATCGTGGCCGACCGCATGCCGCTGGGCCAACTGGTGGCCGAGCTGGATCGCTATCTCCCCGGCAAGCTGCGCTGCGATCCGGCGGTGGCCGGCCTGACCATCTCGGGCGTGTTTCCGCTCGACCAGCCGGCACGCATCCTGGCGGCCATTGCGCGGACCTTGCCGGTGCGGGTGGATACCTTCACGGATTACTGGATCACCTTGCGGCCACGTGCCGCCACCTGAGGCCGGCATGGGTATAAAACATTTTTAAAATTTTTCTGCAGGTTTTTGGATCTCGTTCGGTTTACCAGATAGCAAGCCCTCTGAAGCTCACCATCGAACGACATCCATGACCATCCGAACCCGCTTCCCCTCGCGTCCGACCCTGTCCCGACTGGCCATCCTGGCCGCCTTCGCCAGCCCCATGGCCGGTGTGCAGGCGCAAGCCACCGATGCCCAGCGCCAGACCTACGACATTCCCGCTGGTCCTCTCGACCAAAGCCTCAACAGCTTCGCCCGCCGTGCTGGCGTGCTGCTCTCCTTCGATCCCGCCATCACGCGCGACCGCCAGAGCGCGGGTCTCTCCGGCCGCTATACGGTAGCGGAAGGGTTTGCCGCGCTGCTCAACGGCACCCCGCTGCAAGCGATCCGCAACGCAGACGGCGGCTACACCGTCGCCGCACCGGCGGCCACCAGCGGCAGCAATGCCAATGCCGTCCTGCCTACTGTCACGATCACCGAAAGTGCCGACCCCACCGCGCCCTACGCGGGTGGACTGGTCGCGCGCGGCGGCAGCCTCGGCGTACTGGGCACGGCCAGCGTGATGGACACTCCTTTCAGCACCACCAACTACACCTCGCAAGGCATCGAGGATGTACAGGCGCGCGCCATCGGCGACGTCATCGCCAACGATGCCTCGGTGCGCAACACCAATGGCAATGGCGGTTTCGGCGACAGCTACCAGATTCGCGGCTTCACCATGTCAGCCAATGACGTGGCCTTCAACGGCCTGTATGGGATGGTGCCGCTCACGCGCATGCCTATCTCCATGGTCGAGCGCATCGAAGTGCTCAAGGGACCGGGCACGCTGATGTATGGCATGGGCCCGGCCGGCGGCGTGGGCGGGGCGGTCAACCTGATCCCCAAGCGTGCGCACGAAGATCCCATCTCCAGCGTCACCGCCACCTATCTTTCCAATTCGCAGTTCGGATTGAAGGCCGACCTCGGCCGCCGCTTCGGCGAGCAGCAGGAGTGGGGCATCCGCGTGAACGCGCTCTATGCCGATGGCAACACCGGCCTGTCCGGCAGCAACCAGCAGCAGAACATGGGCTCGGTCGGACTCGACTACAACGGCGGCCGCGTGCGCTGGAGCCTGGACGCCTACACCCAGCATGAAGACGCGCGCAATTTCCGTCCGCAATTCAGCATCAGCAGCCAGGTGATGCCGGAAGCCCCCTCGGGCAAGACCAACCTCTATCCCGGCACCACCCTGCAATCGGATGACAAGGCCGTCGCCACGCGCCTGGAATACGACATCAACGACCACCTGACCGCCTACGGGGCCGTCGGTTATCACGAAGCCACGTCTTCCCAGAGCTGGCCCAGCGCCACCATCCTCAACGCGGCCGGTGATACGGCTGCGCTCTACAACGGTTACTACGACCAGAAGGTCGTTTCCACTTCGGCCGACGTCGGCATGCGTGCGCGCTTCAACACCGGCGGCATCAAGCACACCGTGATGCTGGGCGTGAACATGCTGGATCAGCAGACCGATTACTTCTTCCTCTCCGAGAGCAGCAGCGTCACCTCCAACCTGTATCGTCCGGTCGCCTTGCCCGTGGTCAGCGGCGCACGCGGCGAACCCACGCCGCAGAGCCAGATCCGACTGACCAGCGTGGCGCTGACCGATACCCTGTCGCTGGCCGATGACCGCCTGCGCATCACCGCCGGCTTGCGTCGCCAGCAGGTGTATTCGCACAGCCTGGTCGATGCCACGCAGACCTCCAACAAGACCGCCATCTCGCCGGTGCTGGGCGTGGTGGTCAAGCCGGTGCAGAACGTTTCGCTGTATGCCAACTACACGGCGGCCCTGAGCGCCGGTGGTTTCACTTCAGCCAGCGACGGCAATCCCAACCAGCTCTTCCCGCCCTACAAGTCCAAGCAGGTGGAGACGGGTGCCAAGATTGACTGGGGCCGTATCACGACCACGGCAGCCGTATTTCAGATCGAGCAGGCCAATGCCAGCACCACGCTGGTCAATGGCGTGAGCACCACCACCCAGGATGGCCGCAATCGCGTGCGCGGACTGGAACTGGCGGCTTATGGCGAACTGCAGCGCGGCCTGCGTTTCAATGCCAGCGGCACCTTCTTCGATGCCAAGCAGTACCACACCGACAACGGCACCAATGACGGCAAGGATGTCGGCGCGATCCCCAACAGCAACTTCAACCTGGGACTGGATTGGGATGCGCCGTGGCTGCAGGGCCTGGCCTTGAATACGCGTGTCACCCGCACAGGCTCGATGTGGTACAGCAACGAGAACAAGCTCAAGGTGCCGGGCTGGACCCGTGTCGATATCGGTGCGCGCTACATCACCCGGGCGGCCGGGCAGGTCGTCACCTATCGCGCCAACATCGAGAACCTGTTCGACAAGAATTACTGGCTGATGCAGAACGGTTATGTGGGCACGTCATCTGGACGCACGCTGGTGCTATCCGCGCAGGTCGATTTCTGATCTGAGCACGTAGTTCACGCGCGTGAGCCATGCCCTGCTGCTGAGAAGCGGCAGGGCATTTTTTTTGAAGAAACGCCTAAAAGATATAAATGATTTATGGATTGTAAAAAGTCGGGTCGATAAAAACCTGATGAATCCATCAGGTTTTGATCAGGCCACTTTTTTATCCATCTCCCGCGCACTTTCCAGAAACACCCGCCGCAACCATTCGATCCCCGGATCATTGGTGCGATAGCGATGCCACTGCATCATCTGATGCATCTCCGCCAGCGGTAGCGGACTTTCCTTGAGCACCACCGGCAATTGCGTGGCCAGCTTGCGCGCCAGCCGGCCATGTACGGTGGCGATGCGGTCGGTCCCCTGCACCAGCGCCACGCAGGAGGCGAAGCTGAAGCTGGTGATCTCCACCCGCCGCGCAAAGCCCAGCTTGCTGGCCATCCACGCCTCCACCGAGGAGGCATTGGCACCGGGCGGCACCATGACCACATGACCGGCCTCCATGTAGCGCTCCAGCGTCAGCTTGCCCTTGGCCAATGGACTGTCGCGCCACACCACGCAGACGTGCCGTTCGCGAAATACTTCCTCCGCCGGATGATCGGGCGTGCAGAATTCCTGCGGCAGCACCAGCAAGTCCACTTCCGCGCGATCCAGCGAACGGGTCGGATCCTGCACCTGCGGCATCAGCGCAAATCGGATCTGCGGCCCTTCGGCATGCGCGCGTGCGATCACGCGCGGG
>NZ_DBIC01000209.1:18334-22908 GCF_002296545.1 Herbaspirillum sp. UBA812
CGTGCGATCACGCGCGGGATCAGCACGTTGAGGCTGAAGTCGGAGACCGAGATGCGGAATTCCCGATGTGACTCCGCCGGGACGAAAGCGGGCTTGGCCGCGATCGATCCTTCGATACGCCGCAATACGTCATTGACCGCATCGCGCAGCACTTCGGCGCGCGGCGTGGCTTCCATGCGGCGGCCGACCTGGATCAGCAATTCGTCATCGAAATATTCGCGCAGGCGCGCCAGGGCATTGCTCATGGCGGACTGGCTCAGGTGGATCTTCTCGGCGGCGCGGCTGATGTTGAGTTCGGTCAGCAGCGCGTCGAGCGCGACCAGCAGATTGAGGTCGAGCTTGTTGAAGCGCATTGGATAAGTCTCCGTTGTCGGGTGCCGGCCTTTCTTTTGTGCAAGGGTTGCAGGGCGCGGTCATGTATTGATCCCGTCCATATCATGAATCAAAACAATCCATTTGATCAATATCAACCTCGACCTTAACCTTCATCCATCCGCTGCACGGCCTCGCAGAAGCATCCAAGAAAAGGCCGGCACGGCAAGCCGGTGGCGCCCAGCGCCATTGATCGGCCTGGCCCCGAGAAGACGCCGCGATGGCGAGACAACAAGCCAGGCAGGGTAGGAGACAAGGAGACAGAAGTGAAGAGAGGAACCGTACCAGCCCGGCGGCTGGGGAATCGTGCCGTCCTGGCCGTCGTGGCCATGATCGGGAGTGCCAGCATGCAGTCCGCGCAAGCCTTCGAAGGTGGCGTTTCGCCATTCCCCACCGGGTCCACCAGTGAATACATCGCCGCGCTGCCACCCATCCCGGGCCTGTTCGCGGTGGAGCAGTTCAACTACAGCAGTGCCGACGGCCTGTACGACAACAAGGGCAACAAGCGCCCCATCCCCTTCAAGACCGATGTGTTCTCGGCCACCACCCGCCTGCTGGCTTCCTATGGCGTCGAATGGATGGGTGCCAAGGTCTATTCGCAACTGGTGTTGCCGGTGGTCTCGCTGCACAGCGAAGTGATGGGCCACGGCGAGAACCACAACGGCCTCTCCAACGTCACTGTCACGCCGCTGCTGCTGCGCTGGGATGTGGCCGCGCATACCAACGTCACCTTCGGCTTCGACTTCGCGCTCAAGACCGGTTCCTACGACCCCAATCGCACCAGTGTGGCGGTCGGTTACACCTCCTATCAGCCGGTGCTGGCGATCCGTCACAACGATCCCGACGGGCTGGACCTGGGCATCTCCAACCGCCTGCTCTTCAACGACAAGAACAGCGATACCAATTACCGCTCCGGCACTGCCTACGTGGCGGACTTCATCGGTGGCTGGAACTTCGGCAAGTGGAAAGTCGGCGTCACCGGTTCCTATCTGAACCAGTTCACCGATGACCGCCAGAACGGCACCGACATCACCGGCAACCGCATGCGCAGCTTTGCCATGGGCCCGACCGTGGCCTACAACGCCGGCACCTACAGCATCAACATGAACGTGCAGCGCGGCCTGTACGCCGCCAACACGGCCAAGAGCGATGCCATCTGGATCAACTTCGCCATGCCGCTGTGGATGGGCGGCCCGCACTGAGTCAACGCAGCCGCTCATCCGTATTACTCATCATCAAAGGAGTTACACCATGTTCCGTTACTTCCCGACGAACTATGTCTGGAATCTTTCCGTCGATCTCGCCATCGAGATGGGCGCACGCATCGGCGAAATCGAAGCCATGTGCGCCCCCCTGCAGGAGGCGGCCAAACAGCCTGACGCCGAAGGCACCGCCACCTTCCGCGCCACCTGGGCGGACATGGCAGAAAAGCTCTGCAGCCTGGCCGCCGAGGATGAAGCGCGCGGCCGGCTGCTCTCGGCCGGTGCCAAGTACAAGCGCGCGGCCAGCTACCTGCTGACCTGCGAGCGCCTGCAGGGTCACGGCGCACCGGGCCGGCTGGAACTGTATCGCCGCTTCCTGGAAGTGTTCCAGCGCGGCATCACGCTGGCCGGTGACAACTGCGAGCGCGTCGAGATTCCTTACGAAGGCAAGGTCATCTCCGGCCTTTATATCCGCGCCAATAACGTACAGGGGCCTGCCCCGATTCTGGTCCAGCTCAATGGCCTGGATTCGACCAAGGAAATGAAATACCTGGTCGGCCTGCCCGGCTGGCTGGCCGAGCGCGGTGTCTCGTCGCTGGTGATCGACCAGCCCGGTACCGGCGAGGCCCTGCGCCTGCACGGCATGACCGCGCGTTTCGATGCCGAGCACTGGGCGCGCCACGTGGTGGACTGGCTGGAACAGCGCGACGATGTCGATGCCAGCCGCATCGGCTGTGAAGGCGTCTCCCTGGGCGGCTACTACTGCCCGCGCGTGGTGGCCATGGAGCCGCGCTTTGCCTGTGGCGTGGTGTGGGGGGCCAATCACGACTGGCGCGATGTACAGAAAAAGCGCCTGGAAAAAGAGGGTGATTTCCCCGTACCGCATTACTGGCAGCACGTCTGCTGGGTGTGGGGTGCCAAGGACATCGACGACTTCATGCGCATCGCCGAAGACGTGCATCTGGACGGCGTGGTCGAGAAGATCCGCGTGCCCTTCCTAGTCACCCACGGCGAGAAGGACACGCAGATTCCCCTCAAGTGGGCGCACCGCACCTACGAACAGCTGGTCAACAGCCCCAAGCGTGAATTGAAGATCTTCACCGACCGCGAAGGCGGCGCGCAGCACGCCAGCTTCGACAACTCCATCAACGCCGGCCATGTCATCGCCGATTGGGTGGCGGAGACCCTGGGCGGCCGCACCAAGCGCTGATGCGTCCCGTGCAGCAACGAAACACCGAGTCAATCACAAGGAAATCCGCATGAACATCATTGGACCCGATGCCCTGGTCTTTGGCGTGGACGATCTGCCCGCCTGCCGCCAGTACCTGCTCGACTATGGCCTCAAGGAGAGTGGTAACGACCGTTACGAAGCCCTCGACGGTACCGCCATCGTGCTGCGCGCCAAGGACGACGCCACGCTGCCCGCCCCCATGGGCAGCGCCAGCCTGCTGCGCGAAACCGTCTATGGCGTGGCCGACGTCGCCACCCTGGATGCCATCGAAAGCGAACTGCGCCGCGACCGCGAAGTCAGCCGCCGCGATGGCGTGGTGCGCAGTGTCGACGACATGGGCTTTGCGCTGGCCTTCCAGGTCACCGTGCGCCGTGCGCTGGACATCAAGTCCGAACGCGTCAACGGCCCCGGCGATGCCCAGCGCGCCCCGAACCAGCTGGGCCTGCCCGCCGAGGGCGAAGCTCTGCCGCGCACGCTGTCGCACGTGGTGTATTTCGTGCCGGATGCGGCCAAGGCCGAGGCCTTCTACCAGCGCCTGGGTTTCGTCTGCACTGACCGCTTCACCGGTGTGGGGCCCTTCCTGCGTCCGGCCGGGACCCTGGATCACCACACGCTGTTCATGATTCAGACCCCGCCCTTCATGAAGGGCTGCGAACACTTCACCTTCCACATGGGCGGCCCGACCGAGGTGCTGCTGGCCGGCACCCGTTTCGTCGAGAAGGGTTATCAGAGTTTCTGGGGGCCGGGCCGCCATCGCTTCGGCAGCAACTGGTTCTGGTATTTCAATTCGCCGCTGGGCTGCCACGTCGAATACGACGCCGACATGGACCTGCACGACGATCAATGGGCCGCGCGCGAAGCTCCGATGGGTGCCGATGCCTCGCAATTGTTCCTGTTCCAGTACCGCGAGAAGTGGGCTCCGGGCGGCCCGCCGCCGCCGGGCGCGGCACACTGATTGCCGGGCATAGCGGGAGAGACGGCCATGTACCTGTGCCATGTCACGCAATTGCCCGAGGACGGCGCGCGCGGTTTCGATACCAGCGGGGCAGGGCAGGCCACCATCTTCCTGCTGCGCCGGGGCGACCAGGTGCGGGCCTGGCACGACAGCTGCCCGCACCACGGCACACCGCTGCCATGGCGGCGCGATGCCTATCTCGATGCCAGTGGGCAGCACGTGGTCTGTGCCGCCCATGGCGCATTGTTCGATCCGCTCACCGGCGTGTGTACGCTAGGCCCTTGCCTGGGCGATTCGCTCACGCCGGTGGCGCTGCGCATCGATGACGACGGCGGCCTGCACCTGGCCACCGGCGAAGACGATCAACTCATCAAGAAAAAGATTCAGGAGACACCATGACACTCGCAGCCCAACGCATCCTTATCATCGGCGGCGGTTTTTCCGGCGCATCGGCCGCCATTGACCTGCGCCGCCGTGGCGCCCAGGTCGACCTGGTGGAACTCGATCCCCAGTGGCGCAACTACGGTGCCGGCATCAGCCTCGGCCCGGCCACGCTGCGTGCGCTCAAGCAACTCGGGGTGCTCGATGCCTTCCTGCGCGAAGGCGCGGCCGGTGACGGTGTGCGCCTGTGCCTGCCGCACGGTCCGCAGATCGCCGAGCTGCCCACCCCGCGCCTGGCCTCGCCCGACGTACCCGGCGGCGGTGCCATCCTGCGTCCGGTGCTGGCGCGCATCCTGGCCGATGCCACCCGCGCCTCGGGCACCGACGTGCGCCTGGGCTGCACCTTCACGGCGCTGCGCGAGATCGGCGACGA
>NZ_DBIC01000025.1:0-14786 GCF_002296545.1 Herbaspirillum sp. UBA812
CCCAGCACGCCGGCGGCCAGCTGGGCGCGCTTCTCCCCTTCCAGGGCTTCGCGCTTGCGTGCCACCTCGGCCACACGCACGGCATCAGCGGCAGGCACGGCCACCACGCCATCATCATCGGCCACCATCACATCGCCCGGATTGACCAGGGTACCGGCGCAGATCACCGGCACGTTGACCGAACCCGGTGTGGCCTTGATGGTGCCCTTGGCACTGATGGCACGGCTCCACACCGGGAAGCCCATTTCCTTCAACACCTTCACGTCGCGTACACCGGCATCGATGATGAGGGCCCGCGCACCGCGCGCCATGAAACTGGTGGCCAGCAGGTCACCGAAATAGCCGTCGGTACACTCGGCGGTGATGGCTGCCACCACGATGTCGCCAGGCCGGATCTGCTCGGCCACCACGTGCATCATCCAGTTGTCGCCGGGGTGCAGCAGTACGGTCACGGCGGTGCCCGAGATCGTGGTGCCGGGATAGATGGGACGCAGATAGGGCTTCAACAGGCCAGTGCGGCCCTGCGCCTCATGCACGGTCGCCACGCCGAACTGGCCGAGCTGTTGTACGGCCGCGGCATCGGCGCGTTCGATCTGGCGCTTGACGACGCCAAGCTGGTTGATCAGGGGAGTGCTCATGCGGTCAGTCCTTTCGCGTTGAGAGCGGCATCCAGGCGCGGGTAGACGCGGCGGGCATTGCCTTCGTAGATCTGGTGGCGTTCTTCGGGGCTCAGTGCGGCCGCCTCGATGTAGCGCTTGGTGTCGTCGTAGTAGTGGCCGGTCTGCGGATCGATGCCGCGCACGGCACCGATCATCTCGGAGGCAAACAGCACGTTCTCTACCGGGATCACGCGCGTGAGCAGGTCGATGCCCGGCTGGTGATACACGCAAGTGTCGAAGAAGATGTTGTTGAGCAGATGCTCTTCCAGCAGCGGCTTTTTCATTTCCTGCGCCAGGCCACGGAAACGGCCCCAGTGATACGGGACGGCACCGCCGCCGTGCGGGATCAGGAACTTCAGCGTCGGAAAATCCTTGAACAGGTCCGAGGTCAGGCACTGCATGAAGGCGGTGGTATCGGCATTGAGGTAGTGCGCACCGGTAGTGTGGAAGCAGGCATTGCAGCTGGTGCTCACGTGGATCATGGCGGGCACTTCCAGCTCCACCATCTTTTCGTAGAGCGGATACCAGGCGCGGTCCGACAGCGGCGGCGCAGTCCAGTGTCCGCCGGAGGGATCGGAATTGAGATTGATGCCGACGAAACCATATTCGCGCACGCACTTCTCCATCTCGGCAATCGAGGTACGGATATCGGCGCCCGGCGACTGCGGCAGCATGGCCGCACCGATGAAGTGATCGGGGAACAGCTGCGCCACGCGATGGCACAGCTCGTTGCAGATGGCCGCCCAGGTCTGGCTGGTGTTGAGATCACCGATGTGGTGCGCCATGAAGGAAGCGCGCGGCGAGAAGATGGTGAGATCCGCACCGCGTTCGCGCATCAGGCGCAACTGGTTGCTTTCGATGGACTCGCGCAGTTCGTCGTCGCTGATCTTGAGCTCGGCCACCTTGGGACCGAGTCCGGGCGTGTTCAGGTGGGCGATCTGCCGGTTGCGCCAGTCTTCCAGCGCCTTGGGGGCGGTGGTGTAGTGGCCATGGCAGTCGATGATGAGGGAGTCTCGCATGGGATTCAGGAATGGTCGGTCAGGAGTTCGGCGGGGATCAGCACTTCCCCGCGCAGGATGGGACGCGCCGTGCGCAGCAGCGCGGCACGCAGGATTTGTTGCTGGTCGTGCGGATCCAGCTCCAGCTCAACGCTGAATTCGCCACTGGGATGCTCCACCGAGACGGTGCGCTGCAAGCCGCTGCCGGGCAGCGCCAGCCCCTGGGCTACCGAGCCTTCCAGCACGCAGGCAGTGGCGACGGTGACGGCGGCCAGCACACCAATGGCCTCGTGACAGACATGCGGGATGAAGCAGCGGGTGCTGATCGTGCCGCCCGCCACGGGGGCAGACAGCAGGCACATCTTGGGATAATTCCTGGCACTGACCTCCCCCAGCCCCATGAGCGGACCGCAGGCCAGCCGCAGCGCCTCCAGTCTCTCCTTCAGGACCGCATCGGCATTGAGGACAGCCACGCTTTCATCACCATTCAGGCCGAAATCAGACGCACGCACCAGCACCATGGGCATGCCGTTGTCGATCAGGGTGGCAGCGGTCTCGCGCTGCTCACCGCTGGGCGTGACGTAACGCACGCTGTCCTGCACGCGCCCCGTGGGCAGCATGGCAGGGCAGACCGAGCCCGCCGTGTCGAGGAAGTTGATGCTGACCGGTGCCGCCGATCCCGGTACGCCATCGATACGGGTATCGCCCCGATAGCGCAGGCGGCCGCCCGGTGTCTGTACCGTCACGTCGCACTGCATGCCGGTGTTGAGTGTGAGGATACGCGCGGTGGTGGTCTCGGGACCGGCGACGATGAGGCCGCGCTCGATGGCAAAGGGCAGCACGGCGGCCAGCATGTTGCCGCAATTGGGCGTGGTATCGACACGGTCCGATTCGGGTTGCAACTGCGCGAACAGGAAATCCAGATCCACGCCGGTCACGCGGCTGCGGCTGACGATGCCGGCCTTGCTGGTCAGTGGATGGGCACCGCCGAGGCCGTCGATCTGACGACGATCCGGCGACCCCAGCGCAGCCAGCAACACCCGATCGCGCGCAGCGATGTCCTCTGGCAGATCATCGGCCACGAAGAAGGGACCACGCGAGGTGCCACCGCGCATCAGGGTGCAGGGAATGGCCAGCAGGTCGGACGCGTCAGCGTCTCCGGGAGGAGGGAAATCGAGGTCAGGCACGGCGCTTTACCTTTGAAAACAATGGCGTCGAGTATGCGTGAGCGCCCTGTCGGCTTGGTTGCGTTGTGGGCCTTCCTCTGTTCTAATTTTCTAATCGCGCTCAGAAATCAATGTCCCGGATCGTCTCGCCATGGCCCTGCTCAACCTGCGTCACCTGCACGTCTTCAATGTCGTCGCCACTACCGGCGGGGTACGCCGCTCTTCCGACACGCTGCTGCGTGCCTCCTCGGCGGTGGCGCGCTCGGTGGCGGCGCTGGAGCAGAGCCTGTCGACGCAACTGTTCGAGCGCAAGGGGCGCGGCATGCTGCTGACCGCCGCCGGCGAAGCCGTCCGGCTGCGGGTCGAGCGCATCGAAGCCGAACTGCGCGAAGTGCGCGACGATGCCCTGCGCCTGCGCGACCGCAACGGCCAGCCGGTAGGCAGCCTGGACGCGCTGTTCAATGAACGCCGCCTGCAGGCCGCGGCGCTGCTGGCCGAAACGCATCACATGCCCAGCGTGGCGCGCCTGATGGAAGTGTCGCCCTCGGCGGTGAGCCAGGCCTTGTCGATGCTGGAGGGCATCCTCGGACAGGCGCTGTTCTTCCGCACCGCGCACGGGATGTTGCCCACCGATGCGGGCCGCCGCTGGACCGAACGCTTCGGCCGGGCGCTGGCCGAACTGCGCCATATTCCGGAAGACATCGCCGCCCTCGACGGTGTGGTGCAAGGTACGGTCACAGTCGGTGCCTTGCCGCTGGCGCGCTCGCAACTGCTGCCGGCGGCGATGACGCGGGTGCTGGCACGCCATCCGCGCCTGCAGATCCGTTCGCTGGAAAGTCCCTATGAAGAGCTGGCCGCCGGCCTCATGAGCGGACGCATCGATTTCATCGTCGGCGCATTGCGCGCCTTCTCCAGTGACACCTTCGACATGCGGCCACTGGTGGCCGACAGTGCCGCCCTGATCGCACGGGCCGGCCACCCGCTGGCGCGCCGCAAGAAGCTGTCCCTGCGTGATCTCGACGGCTATCCCTGGGTGCTCTCGCGGGCCGGGACGCCCTTGCGCGATTCCATCGAGCAATTCTTCCGCGACAGCCACTGGCATGCGCCCCGCCCTGCGGTGGAGACCGGCGACCTGGCGCTCCTGCGCGGGCTGCTGGTGGGCAGCGACATGCTCACCGTGATCTCGGCCCATCAGCTGCAGCATGAGATCGCCACCGGGCAGCTCACTACCCTCCCCTTCGCCATGCGCGGCATGGAGCGCCGCATCGGACTGATGCAGCGCAAGGGGGCGCATCTGTCGCCCGGTGCCCGGGCGCTGCAGGAGGCCATCGAAGCGGCCGCGGCCGCGCTGGACTGAACGGCGCAAGCCCGCAGCACAAGGGCTTCAGGCCGCTGCGAGCCACACTTTCCGGATTCATAAAAAATCCATTGCGATTAGCAAATGGCAACACTCCGGTAGCCGAAAGCAATGCTCGCCGGCCCTCCCCGTCTTACACTTTGTGCCAAGTCGAGGCACGCTGGTGCTGCCTGGACAGGTAATCCCCAAGCCGCGTGCAGACAAGCCGGCAGATTCCCACAATTCGAACCCATCACGGAGACTTAATGAATACAGCACAATCGCTGGACGTGCGTTCGCACATCAACGGGCGCAAGATGTCCGGCTATCAATGGCTACTGCTGATCCTGTGCTTCCTCATCGTGGCCACTGACGGCATGGACGTGGCCATCATGGGCTTCCTGGCACCGGCCATCACCAAGGAGTGGGGCATCTCGCGCGCGGCCTTCGGCGTGGTCATGAGTGCTGCACCCATCGGCCTGGCCGTGGGTGCGCTGCTGGTCGGTCCGCTGTCGGACCGCTACGGCCGCAAGAAACTGCTGATGACGGCGGTGGCCTGGTTCGGTGCGTGCAGCCTGGCCTGTGCCTTCGCGCAGGACGTGGTCACGCTCTCGGCGCTGCGCTTTTTGACCGGCCTCGGTCTGGGTGCGGCCATGCCCAATGCCACCACCCTGCTCTCCGAGTATGTCCCGGAGCGTTCGCGCAGCACGCTGCTGGCGATCATGTTCACCGGTTTCAACCTCGGCTCGGGCCTGGTCGGCTTCCTCGCCGCCGCCCTCTTGCCGGAGTATGGCTGGCGCACCGTCCTGATGGTCGGCGGTGCCATCCCGCTGCTGTGCCTGCCGTTCTACCTGTGGCTGGTGCCGGAGTCGGCCCGCTTCATGGTCGTGCGCCACTATCCCGCCGACCGCATTGCCCGCACCCTGGCGCGCGTGTGCGGCGGCCACTTCGCCGCCGGCCAGACCTTCAGCGTCAGCGAACCGCCGGTCAAGGGCGGCCAGCCGGCCAAGGTGCTGCTCTCGGAGACCTATCGCAAGACCACCCTGTCGCTGTGGGGCACCTACTTCATGGGCCTGCTGGTGATCTACCTGCTCTCCGGCTGGCTGCCCACGCTGATCAAGGATGCCGGCCTGCCCATCGAGAAGGCGGCCAGCATCACGGCCCTGTTCCAGCTGGGCGGCACCGTCGGTGCGCTGGTGGTAGGCTTCCTGATGGATCGCTGGTCGCCCAGCCGTGCCATCGCCTGCGCCTACATCGCGGGTGCCGTCTTCATCCTGCTGCTGGCGTCCGGCAGCGTGCAGTCGGGCATGTTTG
Organism: Herbaspirillum sp. UBA812; assembly: GCF_002296545.1. Lineage (NCBI taxonomy): Bacteria > Pseudomonadati > Pseudomonadota > Betaproteobacteria > Burkholderiales > Oxalobacteraceae > Herbaspirillum > Herbaspirillum sp. UBA812. Next base: position 5,474 of record NZ_DBIC01000025.1, read on the forward strand.
CGGCCTACGTGCTGCTGGCCGGCTTCTGCATGAGCGGCGCACAGACCGGACTGAACGCCTTCGCCCCCTCCTGCTATCCGACCGTGGTGCGTGCCACCGGCGTGTCGTGGATGCTGGGCGTGGGCCGCTTCGGCAGCATCCTGGGCTCCTTCGCCGGCGGCGTGCTGCTGTCGATGGGTTGGGGCTTTGGTGCCGTCATCGCCATTCTTGCGGTGCCGGCTACGCTGGCGGCGCTGATCATCGTCTTCATCCAGATGGGGCAGCGTCCGGCGGCTGCGGTTTGATCAAGCTGCTGCATCAATCACATCGGATTCATCTGTTACAGGAATAAATCGTCATGGCCAATATCGTCGGCGCCATCGCCACCTCCCATACACCGACCATCGGCTTCGCGCTGGATGCCAACAAGCAGCACGATGCGGTCTGGGCGCCCATCTTCAAGGCTTACGAGCCGGTGCAGCAATGGCTGCAAGAGAAGCAGCCGGACGTGCTGCTGGTGGTCTACAACGACCACGTGACCTCCTTCTTCTTCGATCATTACTCCGCCTTTGCCCTGGGGGTGGGCAGCGAGTACCAGGTCGCCGACGAAGGCGGCGGTGCCCGCAAGCTACCGCCAGTGGGCGGCCATGCGGCGCTGGCGCGGCATATCGGCAGTTCCCTGATGGCCGATGAATTCGACATGGCCTTCTTCCAGAACAAGCCGCTGGACCACGGGTGCTTCTCGCCCCTGTCGATGCTGTGGCCGCACCAGGAGGGCTGGCCCGGCCAGATCATCCCGCTGCAGGTGGGCGTGCTGCAGTTCCCGATCCCGACCGCGCGCCGTTGCTACAAACTGGGCCAGGGCCTGCGCCGCGCCATCGAAAGCTATCCGGAAGACCTGGACGTGGTCATCGTCGCTACCGGCGGGCTGTCGCACCAGGTGCATGGCGAGCGTGCGGGGTTCAACAATACGCCGTGGGACCATCAGTTCCTCGATCTCCTGCAGCATGATCCGGAAGCGCTCACGCGCCTGACCCACGCCGAACTGGCGACGCTGGGCGGACTGGAGAGTGCCGAGGTCATCATGTGGCTGATCATGCGCGGGGCCATGCCGGCGGGCGTCAACTGCCGTCATCGCGAGTATTACCTGCCCTCCATGACCGGCATCGCGGTGGCCGTGTATGAACCGGCGGTGCCGGTCGATGCGGCCTTGCAGGCAGCCGAGGTGGCGCGTCATCGCGAGCACGTGGCGCAGCAGCTCAAGGGCATCGAGCAACTGCAAGGCACCTACCCCTTCACGCTGGAGACGGCCAATGCGCGCTACCGCATCAACCGCTATCTGTACCAGCTGATCCAGCCGGCGTTCCGCGAGCGCTTCCGGGCAGATCCGCAGGCGACCTATGAGGAAGCCGGGCTGTCGCAGGAGGAATGCGACATGATCAGCCGCCGCGACTGGCAGGCCATGATTCGCTACGGCGTGATTTTCTTCCTGCTGGAAAAACTGGGCGCGGTGGTCGGCGTGTCGAACCTGCATATCTATGCGGCCATGCGCGGGCAGTCGCTGGAAGAATTCCAGCAGACGCGCAATGCGCCGGGGGCGCTGTACTCGGTGGCGGGCGCAGCGTCGGACAAGGCGGCGGATTGGAACAAGACCGGGACGAAATAAGAACTGTATTCAAGCGTCGAAAGAAAAATCGCGCCGGTCTGCAGGGATGGCGCGATTTTTTATCGCCTGTTGCGATACAAATGACCCGCTTGATCAATGCGCCTGATAAACCCCCTTCAACATCTTCCGCACAATCGCCTCAAAGAAAATCACCGCAAACCCGTCATTGCGAATGAGCTGCTGCGTCAGGTCCGCGCATTTCTGCCTTACCGCATCCGGCAACAGCTGATCCTCGCCCGCCATCGACCGGCCCGCCACCTGGATCTCGGCGGCCCGCTGCACCGTCCACAACAGGAAGAAGGCACGCTGGATATCACTCTCGCACACCGCCACCCCGTGATTGCGCAACACCAGAATATGCTTGTCACCGAGGCTCTGCAGCATGCGCTCCTTCTCCTCGGCAAACAGCGTAATGCCCTCGAACTCGTGATACCCGATGCGCCCGAACAATTGCGCCCCATAGAAATCGTTGTGCTCGAAGCCGCTCTTCTTCATCGTCACCGCCGAGATCGGCGTGGTATGCGTATGGATCACGCAGCGCAAATCATCACGCGCACCATGGATCGCACTGTGCAATGCAAACCCGGCCGGATTGGCCTTGTAGTCCGATGGTTCGGCCAACTGCCCATCCAGTCCCACCTTGAGCAGGTTGGCCGGCGTCACTTCGTTGTAGTTCAGCGCAAAGGGATTGACCAGGTAATGATGCTCCGGCCCCGGCACGCGCACCGAGATGTGGTTGAAGATCATCTCCGTCCAGCCCAGGTAATCCACCAGCCGGTAACAGTGCGCCAGCTGGATGCGCAGTGCCCATTCTTCATCACTGCAGTGGGATGGCTTATCTGCGCCATAGCTGAATTGCATGATATTCATCGATTTGACTCCTGAATCCGAAAATGAGGTGGTCGCGCTCAGGCGGCCCGTGCCGCCGGCTGCGGTTGTTGTGTCTGCTGCGCTCTCTGTTGTCCTGTCTGCCCTGTCTGCTGCTGCGCCGCCTCGCCGCGAAAACGCGCCAGCGACACGATGGCCCGCGTGATCGGCATCGGGATGGCATAGCGCTCGGCCATCTCCAGCACCGCATCGCCGATGGCCGCCAGTTCCAGCGGCCGTCCGCGCTCCAGATCCTGCAGCATCGAGGTGCGGAAGGCCCCCATGGCCTCCCCCAGCTGCAGGAAGGTCAGTGGATCGATATCCACCCGCGCCCCATGGCTGGAGGCCACCAGCAAGGTCTCGCGCATGATCTGGCTGACTACCTCGCGCAACTCGGGCAAGCCGTACAACTGCTGCAGCGTGCCCTGCGTGATGACCGACAGGGGATTGGTGCTGATATTGGCGATGATCTTGGTCCACAGCTTGTCGCGGATGCGATCGGTGGCGCGGGCTTCGATGCCGGCCGCTTCCACCGCTTCACGCACTCGCATGAGCCGCTCGCTCATCTCGCCGGAAGGTTCGCCCAGCACCATCAGGTGCGGATTGACCGAACGGATCACGCCCGGGCTCTCGACCTCGGCCGTGATGAAGAGCACGCTGCCAATCAGCCGGTCCAGCGCAACCGGGTTTGACAGCGCACCATCCGGGTCCACGGCCTTGACGGTCTCGCCATCGAAGCGCCCGCCCTCGCGGTGGAAATACCACCACGGCACGCCATTGTTGGTCGGGATCACCACCGTCTCTTCGCCCACCATGGGCGCGATCTGGGGCAGCAAGGCTGACATGTCCTGACTCTTGGCGCACAGGAAAACGACGTCCTGAACACCGAACTCCGGCAACTGGCTGGCCGCCGGACGGGCGTGCGTGGTGCCGTGCAGGTCATGCAAGGTCAGGCCGCGCTCGCGGATGGCCTGCAGCGTCTGGCCGCGCGCCAGCACGCTGACCTGATGTCCGGCGGCCGACAGCCGCACAGCCAGGGTGCCGCCGATGGCACCGGCACCGGCGATGCAGATGCGCAGCGGTGCTGGCACAGGAGAAGAGGAAGTTTCTTGTTTCATGGAATTCAAGGAAGAAGACATCAGCCAGCCAGCTTGTCCTGATGCTTGCCGGACAAGCCCAGGTAAGCCTCGATCACGCGGCGGTCATGGGCCAGCTGGCTGGCCGGACCGTGCATGCGGATCTCGCCGTTCTCCAGCACGTAGCCATAGTCGGCCACCTGCAGCGCGGCGCGCGCGTTCTGCTCCACCAGCAGGATGGAGACGCCCCGCCGGCGCAGCTCGGCAATGATGCGGAAGATCTCGCGCACGATCAGCGGCGCCAGCCCCAGGCTGGGTTCGTCCAGCATCAGCAGGCGCGGCTTGGCCATGAGCGCACGGCCCACGGCCAGCATCTGGCGCTCGCCGCCCGAGAGCGTGCCGGCCTGTTGCGTGCGGCGTTCACGCAGGCGCGGGAAGAGCGTATAGACCTCTTCCAGCGTCGCCGCGTAGTCGCGCTGGCCGGTGCGGTAACGCTGGAAAGCCCCCAGCATCAGGTTGTCTTCGATGTTCATCTCCGAGAACAGCTCGCGCTTCTCCGGCACCAGGGTCATGCCGGCCGCCACCATCTCTTCGACCTCGGGCGAGTGGCGGATGGTGCCGTCAAACGCCATCGCCCCGCGCGAAGGCAGCACGCCCATGATGGCCGACAGCAGCGTGGTCTTGCCCGCGCCATTGGGGCCGATCACGGTGACGATCTTGCCCTGCTCCACCGACAGGTCGATGCCCGACAGCACCTGCACCCGGCCATAGGCCGCCGACAGGTCGCGTACTTCCAATACCTTATTGCCCATGATGTGCTCCTGCTGCGATGGCATTGCCCGCGCCCTCTTCGACTGAGGCGCCCTCTTCCTCGTCGGCCACGCCCAGATAGGCTTCCAGCACGGCGCGATTGTTCTGGATCTCTTCGGGCAAGCCCTCGGCGATCTTCTGGCCGAAGTCCATCACCACGATGCGGTCCACCAGTTCCATCACGAAATCCATGTCGTGTTCCACCAGCAGGATGGCCATGCCTTCGCTGCGCAGCTTGCGCAGCAGGTCGCCCAGCGCCTGCTTCTCGCCCAGGCGCAAACCCGCTGCAGGTTCATCCAGCAACAGCAGGCAGGGATCGGCGGCCAGGGCACGGGCGATTTCCAGGATGCGTTGCTGGCCCAGCGACAGCGCGCCGGCCTGTTCGAACATCTGCGCCTTCAGTCCGACGCGCTCGATCTGGCGCGCCGCTTCCGCCAGGATGCGCGCCTCTTCCTGGCGATCCATGCGCAGCATGGACGACAGCACCCCGCGCTGGCCGCGCAGGTAGGCACCGATGGCAACGTTCTCCAGCACCGTCATACGCGGCATCAGGCGCACGTGCTGGAAGCTGCGGCTCATGCCCAGCCCGGCGATGTGACGCGAACCGCGACCGGTGACCTCATGGCCACGGAACTGCACGCTGCCCGAGGTCGGTGTATCGACACCGGAAATCTGGTTGAAGAGCGTGGATTTGCCCGCCCCGTTGGGACCGATCAGGGCCAGCACTTCACCGGCCATCACCTTCAGGCTCATGTTGTTGTTGGCCACCAGGCCGCCGAACTTGCGGGTGACGTCCCGCACGTCCAGCACCACTTCCTGCGGCGCAGGCATGGGGCGGCGTGGCAGGGCTTCGGCTTGCGGATCGATCTCCAGCCGTCGGCTGCGCACCGGCACCAGGCGCGCGAGATAAGGCCACAGCCCATCGCGCGAACGCTGCAGCAGCACCACGATCAGGAGCCCGAAGACGATGGTCTCGAAGTTGCCCGAGCGCCCCAGTACCACCGGCAGGATGCCCTGCAGCCATTCCTTGAGCACCACGATCAAGGTGGAGCCCAGCACCGCGCCCCACACATGGCTGGCCCCGCCCAGCACCGCCATGAACAGGTAGTCGATGCCGAAGCCCAGCCCGAAGGGCGAGGGATTGACGAAGCGCTGCATGTGCACGTACAGCCAGCCCGACAGGGCCGCCAGGACGGCCGCGATCACGAAGACCACGATGCGCATGCGTGCCGTATTGATGCCCATGGCCTCGGCCATCACGATGCCGCCCTTGAGTGCGCGGATGGCGCGGCCCTCGCGCGAATCCAGCAGATTGCTCAGGGCCGCCACGCCCAGCAGCACGGCCACCCAGATCAGGCCAAACATGGCCCGGTCGGAACTGAGCGCGATGCCAAAGAACGTGATCGAGGGAATGCCCGACATGCCGGTCTGCCCGCCCATGCTCTCCAGCGTGCCGAAGATGAAGTACAGGCTGATGCCCCAGGCGATGGTACCCAGCGGCAGGTAGTGGCCGGAGAGCTTGAGCGTGACGCTGCCCACCGCAAAGGCCAGCACGGCCGTCAGCACCAGGGCCACCACCAGCGCCACCCAGGGCGACTGCATCCACAGCAGCGCATCGGGCAGCGGCAGGATCTTGGCCGACAATGCCGCCGAGAAGTAGGCACCCAGACCGACGAAGGCCGCCTGCCCGAAACTGGTCAGGCCGGCCACGCCGGTCAGCAGCACCAGTCCCAGCACCACCAGCGAGGCCAGGCCGATGTTGTTCAACAAGGTCATGGTGAACGGTGGCAGCACGAAGGGTGCGACTGCCAGCAGGACCACGAACAGGCCCAGCGCCGCGCGCGAGGACAAGCGCGCCATCGGACGTTTGGAAGAAGAGGTGGACGCAGCGGGTTTCATTCTTCTTCCTCCACGTGACGGGTCGACAGAGAACGCCATAGCAGGATGGGAATGATCAGCACGAAGACGATGATTTCCTTGTAGGCACTGGCCCAGAAGGTCGAGAAGGATTCGATGAGGCCAATGGCCAGTGCGCCGATGGCGGCCACCGGATAGCTGACCAGCCCGCCGATGATGGAACCGACGAAGCCCTTCAGGCTGATCAGGAAGCCGGAGTCATAGTAGATCGTGGTGATGGGCGCGATCAGCACGCCCGACATCACGCCAATGAGTGAAGCCAGCAGGAACATGGCCTTGCCCGCGAACACCGGCGAGATGCCCATCAGGCGCGCGCCCATGCGGTTCAACGCAGCAGCGCGCAAGGCCTTGCCATAGAGCGTGCGCTCGAACATCAGGAACAGCCCCACGATGAGCAGCAGCGACACGCAGATCACCCACAGCGCCTGACTGGAAAAGCGCAGGCTGCCCAGTTCCAGGCTGGCCTCGGTGAAAGGCGCGGTGCGTGCGCCTTCGGGGCCGAACACCAGCAGCGCCACGCCGACCAGCGCCACGTGCACGGCGATGGAGACGATCAGCAGCACCAGCGGCGAGGCCGAGGCGATGGGCTGGAACGCCATGCGGTACATCAGCGGCCCCATCGGCACCAGCAGCAGCAAGGTCATGGCGATCTGTGCCAGCATGGGCAAGGTGGCGAAGTTGAGATTCAGGGCGAGTCCTGCCACGACCACGGCATACACCAGCTTGGCCGGCAGCCACAGACTGGGGCGGCGGCGGCTGGTACGCCACATGTCGTAGAGATCGAAGGCACAGGCGCCCAGGCACATGGCCACCAGCAGCCAGGCGACGGTGAGCGGTTGGCCGTTCTGCATCATGCCCATGGTGAGTGCGCCGAAGGAGACGAACTCGCCCTGCGGGATCAGGAGGATACGGGTGACGGTAAAGACCAGGACGATGGACAGCGCCAAGAGCGCATAGATGGCACCGTTGGTGATGCCGTCCTGTCCCAGCAGCGCCACGATTTGGAGATTCATTGCGACTTCCTTGTGGAGCCGGCGCGCGCTGCCATCCAGCCGGGAACGACGCGCCAGGTTCGGGATGCGGGTGGAGGTGGAACACTGCGCCCGCCCGGCGTGGAGGCCGGACCGGCGCAGCAGGCGTTGTCCTTACGGCTTGAGCAGGGTCCAGTTGCCGCCCTTGACGGTGATGAGCTCACGACCGCGTTCATCGAAACCGCTGTGGTCCGCCGGGCTCATGTTGTAGACGCCCTGGGTGCCGACCACTTCCTTGGTGCTTTCCAGTGCATCGCGCAGGGCGGCGCGGAATTCCTTGCTGCCCGGCTTGGCCTTCTTGGCGGCCACAGGAATGGCTTTCTCCAGCAGCAGGCCGGCGTCATACACGTTGGCACCGAAGGTGGCGGGCACGGTGTTGTACATCTTCTTGTAGGCCTCGATGTACTCGGTGGCGACCTTCTTGGAGGGATTGCTGTCCGGGATCTCGGGCAGTACCAGCATCAGGCTCGCGGCCAGGATGGTGCCCTCGACCTTGTTCTTGCCCAGCTGCAGGAAGGCCGGCAGGGCCGCGCCGTGGGTCTGGTAAATCTTGCCCTTGTAGCCCTGATCGAACAGCGTGGTCTGCGGCAGCACGGTGGCCGCGCCCGGGGCCGCCACCAGCACGGCATCCGGATTGGCAGCGACGATCTTGAGCGTCTGCGCGGTGACCGAGGTATCGGTGCGCTGGTAGCGCTCATTGGCCACGATCTTGATGTTGTTCTTGGCTGCCAGCTCCGTGAACACCTTGGCCCAGTTCTCGCCGAAGGGATCGTTGACGGCGATGAAGCCGGCCGTCTTGACCTTGGTCTTGACCATCTGGGCCACCAGCGCGCTGGCGATCAGGTCATCGTTCTGGGTGGTCTTGAAAACCCACTTCTTCTGCTCCGTCATCGGCAGCACCACGGCCGCCGTGCCCACCGGGGCCAGCATCGGCACGCCGGCTTCGGCCGCAAAGGAAATCACGCCCATGGCATTGGGCGAACCGCTGGGGCCGATGATGGCATCGACGTTGTATTCGGCGATCAGCTTCTTGACTTCGGTGACCGACTTGGTCGGATCGCTGGCATCGTCCAGCGAGATGTATTCGATCTTCAGATCACCGGCCTTGGCCGGCAGCAGCGGCACGGTGTTCTTCTGCGGAATGCCCACCAGCGAGACCGGCCCGGTGGAGGAGGTCACGACCCCGATCTTGACCTGGGCAAAGGCAGGATTGCCGGCGACGCTGGCGAGGGTTCCGGCAGCGGCCAGAACGGCAGTGGCGGCGGTGGCAATCAGGCGTTTGTGCAGCATGTGTTTCTCCCTTGTTGGTTGAGATGATGGCGGGCTTCCCCACTCCGCCACCGATCTGGGACAGCAATCTGGCATCGGCACCAGGCCGATCTTCATCAACGCATGTAGAGCCCGCCGTTGATGTCGAGGCAGGCCCCGGTGGCCGAACCCGCATCGGGCGAGGCCAGCAGCAGCACCGCATCGGCGATGAAATCGGGTTCGCCCAGCGTCTTGACCGGAATGGTGGCAATGGTCGCGGCCAGCTTGTCGGCCGGCACGATCTCGCGCACGATGGGCAGGTCCAGCGGGCCCGGCGAGATGGCATTGACGGTCACTCCAGCGCCTGCGAGCTCACGGGCAAAGACCTTGGTCAGGGTCAGTACCGCACCCTTGGCCGCCGCATAGTGCGCACCGGTGGCAGTGCCGCCGTTTTGTCCGGCCAGCGAGGCGATGTTGATGATGCGTCCGTAGCCGCGATCGGCGAAGCGTTTGCCGAACACCTGGCACGCAAGAAACGTGCCTTTCATGTTGATGGCGGTGACCTCGTCCCACTCCTCGGGAGTGATCTCCATCAAGGCTGCCACGCGCGAACGGCCGGCATTGTTGACCAGCACCGCCGCTCCGCCCCAGCGCAATTCGATGGCGTCGCAGGCAGCGATGAAGTCCGGCTTGCGGCGCACGTCCAGCGCCAGCGGCAT
>NZ_DBIC01000025.1:15091-17934 GCF_002296545.1 Herbaspirillum sp. UBA812
CGGCATGGCGGTGGCACCGCTCGCATCGAGACTGGCGGCCACCGCCGAGACCTGTTCCAGGTCGATGTCAGCCAGCGCCACCTTGTAACCGGCGGTGTGCATCTTGCGTGCGATGCTTTCACCGAGGCCGCGTGCGGCACCGGTGACCAGGGCAATCTTCTTGTCCATGATCAGGCGCCCTGGATGATCAGGGCGCGGCCCACGCGGGCTTCGATCTTGCCGTACTTCCACAGGCGGTGTTCACCGACCATGGTGGTACGGAACAGGTTGCAGGCCGCCACCACCGTATCGAGGTCGGCCACGTCGGCCATGATGTAGAAGGTCCAAGGGGCATCGTCGGACTTGCCCACCATGAGGCGGTCATCGTCCATGGTGCCCAGTACCTTGATGCCGTCCATGGTCGCCAGTGCCGTCATCATCTGGCCATAGGCCTGCCACACCGGACCGGTCTCGGTGGCGGGCAGGTCGAAGAAGTTTTGCGTCACGCCGACACAGAAGAGGACGCGCAGCGGTTCTTTATCATTGCTTGGGACTTGGCTCATGAGGGCTCCGGGCTGAAAACTTGAAATCAAAAAGAGAAAGGACGCAACGGCTTACAGGAAGCCCGGCATCGGCGGCACGCCCAGCGTGACCGCTCCGGCGCCGTCGTAGATGCCCTCGCCCAGGAAGGCGTGCTGCTTGACCACGGCGGCATCGCGCAGGTAGCGCTGCAGCGGGTGGTTGCTGTAGATGGCGGTGGTACCGGCCAGGCCGAACATGGCCTGCGTGACTTCATTGCCGACCTTGGCGATTTCCACGGCGGTCAGACGCAGCAGGCTGACCTGCTCGGGCGTGACGGGGTTGCCGGCGAGGATGGAATGCCAGACTTCGCCGGTGGCGTCGTAGAGGAAGGCGCGCGCCGAACGCAACTTGGCTTCAGCCTTGGCGACCTCGATGCGCACGTAGGAACGGTCGGCCAGCTTGGGCGCACCGGTAATGGCCACACGGCCACCGGACATCTGGTTGATCTCGTCGATGGCGGCGCGTCCCACGCCCAGGTTCACCACGGCCAGCACCTGCGCGGCATAGGCGATGGTCGGATAGCGATACAGCGGTTCATCGATGGTGGGCACGCCGCCACGGATGAAGGTCCATTCCTCGGGGACGAATTGCTGGCTCACCTTGAGGTCATGGCTGCCGGTACCGACCAGTCCCATCACGTCCCAGTTGTCAATGATCTCGACCTGCTCCGGCGGCAGCACGGCGGTGCGCGGCTTGGAACCGGCCTGGCCGGGCACGGCCGCACCGATGCCCACGCCCAGCACATCGGCGCCCTTGCAACCGCTGGCGAACTTCCAGGTGCCATTGACCATCCAGCCGCCCTCGACCTGCTCGGCCGGCTGCAGCGGGAACAGGCCGCCGGCGAAGGTCAGGTCCGGCCCCTTGGCATACAGCTTGGCTTGCGTTTCCCTGGGCAGGGCGGCCAGATAGACCGAAGCCGAACCGAAACTGGCAACCCAGCCGACCGAGGCGTCGGCGACGGAAATGCGTTCGATCATCTGCAGGAAACCCATCGGCGAGAGACCGCTGCCGCCGAAGCATTGCGGGGTGGCGGCGCGATAGACACCGGCCTTCTTCAACTGCGCGATGAAATCCTTGGGCACGAAACGCTGCGCGGCGAATTCCTCGCGGCGCGCACGGATCTCGGCCAGCAGCGTGACCAGGGCATCTTCTTCACGGGCGGCCAGCGCGGCCGGGTTCTCCATCACGGACATTGCATTCTCCAGGTGGCTTGCATCAGAATGAAGTCGAGTGTAGGGAGCGGCGTATCCCGGTTCAATCGGGAGCGCTGCAGCTTTTTTAGGGGAATAGGTGAAGCCTTCTAAAGAAAACCCCTAGTGCCATTCCCCAACTGCAAACCCGGTGCGCCCTCCCCTGCGTGAACTCATCCATGGAGGAAACACCGTCCTGCAGATCATGAAGCGATAACAGAGACGAGCGATGCCAGAACAAACCGCTGCCCCAGTTTCCCCTGCCCTGCCGGACGACAGCATCCGCTTCGGGCTGGACGATTTCCGCCGCATGATGGAAGCACTGCCCATGTGCATCATCCTGCATGACGCCCAGACCAAGTCCATCCTCTGGGCCAATCCCTCGGCCTGCCAGGTACTGGGGTTCACGCTGGAAGAACTGCTGCCGCTCAAAGCCCCGGACATGAGCCGGCAGTCGCACGAATACCGCCGCGAGATCGGCCGCAAGTGGCTGCACGATGCGGTACTCCACGGCAGCAACATGGTGGAGTGGTGCTACCGCGCCAAGAACGGCGACGAGATTCTCTCCGAGGCGATTGCCACGCTGGTACCGCTGACCGAGCGCGATGTGATCATGGTGCAGTTCCGCGATATTGCGCGCGAGGAACAGATCCGGCGCGAGATGAAGAAGCTGGAGAGCCGCCTCAAGGAATTCATGCAGGACTCCGACGAAGGCGTGACAGTGCTGCGTTCGGATGGCGGCATCGAATACCTGAGCGACGCCGGCCGCAAGCTGCTGGGCGTGCGGCCGGGCCAGAACCCGCCCAAGAATTTCGTCGAACAATGCCTGCCCGAGTCGCGCGATGAATTGCTGGAGCTGCTCACGCTGGCGCTGCCGGATGCGATCAGCTTCCCGCTGCGCTACCAGATCGTGCGCAAGGATGGGCTGGTGCGCTGGCATCACGCGGTGTGCCGCTACATCGAGATCGAGAATGACCTCAAAGGCCACCTGCTGCACTTCCACGACATCACCGACCAGGTCGAAGCCGAAGAAGCGCGCCGCCGCGACCAGGCCTCGCTGGAATACCTGGCGCGCCACAATGCCATGGGCGA
>NZ_DBIC01000038.1:0-21995 GCF_002296545.1 Herbaspirillum sp. UBA812
GTAGGAGCGGCGCCCCGCCGCGAACCTTCGCGCAAAAAAAAGGGCGGCCACGCGCTATGCGGGCCGCTCGAATCACGGAGTTGCTTAGAACCTGCTCACGATCTTGCGAGCTAGAGCCATACAAGGCAAAAACAGGCGAGGAAGCGCAGTTTACGAGCTGTAAATGAGCATTCCGAGCCTGTTTTTAACGCAGTAGGGCCGACGCGCAGCAGATCGTGATCAGCCGCGGAACTCGGCACGGCCCTTGTAGGGAGCCTTGCCACCCAGCTGCTCTTCAATACGCAGCAGCTGGTTGTATTTGGAAACGCGGTCGGAACGGCACAGCGAACCGGTCTTGATCTGACCGGCGGCAGTACCCACGGCCAGGTCGGCGATGGTGCTGTCCTCAGTTTCGCCACTGCGGTGCGAGATCACGGCGGTGAAGCCAGCAGCTTTGGCCATCTGGATGGCTTCCAGGGTCTCGGTCAGCGAGCCGATCTGGTTGAACTTGATCAGGATCGAGTTGCCGATCTTCTCGTCGATACCGCGCTTGAGGATCTTGGTGTTGGTGACGAACAGGTCGTCGCCCACCAGCTGCACCTTCTTGCCCAGGGTTTCGGTCAAGAGCTTCCAGCCGGCCCAGTCGTTCTCGGCCATGCCGTCTTCGATGCTGATGATCGGGTACTTGTCGCACCAGGATGCCAGCAGGCCGGTCTTTTGCGCCGGGGTCAGCACCATGTTTTCACCGGCCAGGTGATAGTTGCCGTCCTTGTAGTACTCGGAAGCGGCGCAGTCCAGTCCCAGGGCAATCTGGGTGCCCGGCTCGTAGCCGGCCTTCTCGATGGCTTCGATGATCAGCTTGATGGCTTCTTCGTGGCTCGATACGTTCGGGGCGAAGCCACCTTCGTCGCCGACGGAAGTGGCCAGGCCGCGGTCGTGCAGGATCTTCTTGAGGGTGTGGAACACCTCGGCGCCGTAGCGCAGGGCTTCACGGAAGCTCGGTGCGCCGACCGGGATGATCATGAATTCCTGGATATCCAGGTTGTTGTCGGCGTGGGCACCGCCGTTGATGACGTTCATCATCGGCACCGGCATCTGCATGGAGCCGCTGCCACCGAAGTAACGGTACAGGGGCAGGCCCGATTCTTCGGCAGCGGCCTTGGCCACGGCCATCGAGACGGCCAGCATGGCGTTGGCACCCAGGCGGCTCTTGTTCTCGGTGCCGTCCAGGTCGATCAGGGTGCGATCCAGGAAGGCTTGCTCATTGGCGTCCAGGCCCATGATGGCTTCCGAGATCTCGGTGTTGATGTTTTCGCAGGCTTGCAGCACGCCCTTGCCGAAATAGCGGCTCTTGTCGCCGTCGCGCAGTTCGATCGCTTCGCGCGAACCGGTGGAGGCGCCCGAAGGCACGGCAGCGCGGCCCAGCACGCCGGATTCCAGCAGCACGTCGCATTCCACGGTCGGATTGCCACGCGAGTCGATCACTTCGCGGCCGATAATATCAACGATTGCACTCATTCCAGATCTCCATCGAGGTTTTAAAAATTGTTGGCGGGTGCAGGCCCGGTGGCCGGGACAGCCGCACCCTGTCAGCGTGCGTTGCGCCCATGATGAAACGGCCGCCGGGCGGCAGCCGTTTCATGCACACATCAGGAAAAATTGTTTTCCAGGAAGCCTGCCTTCTTCACGATGCGATCCAGATCGATCATCGTGCCCAGCAAATCCTTCATGCGCGCCAGTGGCACGGCATTGGGACCATCCGACTTGGCTTCGGCGGGGTTCGGGTGGGTTTCCATGAACACACCCGAAATGCCGACGGCAATGGCGGCGCGCGCCAGCACCGGCACGAACTCGCGCTGGCCGCCTGACGACGTGCCCTGCCCGCCCGGCAGCTGCACCGAGTGGGTGGCATCAAACACCACCGGAGCACCGGTTTCGCGCATGATGGCCAGGCTGCGCATATCGGACACCAGGTTGTTGTAGCCGAACGAAGCGCCACGCTCGCAGGCCATGAACTGGTCGGTCGGCAGCCCGGCTTCCTTGGCAGCAGCACGGGCCTTGTCGATGACGTTGACCATGTCGTGCGGTGCCAGGAACTGGCCCTTCTTGATATTGACCGGCTTGCCCGATTGCGCACAGGCGCGGATGAAGTCAGTCTGGCGGCACAGGAAGGCCGGCGTCTGCAGCACATCCACCACGGCGGCCACGGGCTTGATCTCGTCGATCTCGTGGATGTCGGTTAGGACCGGCACGCCGATTTCCTTCTTGACCTTGGCCAGGATCTCCAGACCCTTCTCCATGCCCAGGCCACGGAACGAGGTACCCGAAGAACGGTTGGCCTTGTCGAAGGACGACTTGTAGATGAACGGGATACCCAGTTCCGTCGTGATCTCCTTCAGGGTACCGGCGGTATCGAGCGCCATCTGCTCGGACTCGATCACGCAGGTGCCGGCGATCAGGAAGAACGGGTGTTCCAGACCGACATCAAAACCGCACAGTTTCATGCTTTGCCCTTTGCAGCGGCATCCTGTTGCAACTCGGCGTGATGCGCCAGGGCTGCACGGATGTAGGAAATGAACAGCGGATGGCCATCACGCGGGGTGGACTTGAACTCCGGGTGATACTGCACGCCGATGTAGAACGGGTGAGCGTTCTCGCCGGTGCGCGGCAGTTCCATGATTTCGCACAGGTCTTCTGTCGGCGTACGGGCCGAAACCACCATGCCGGCTTCTTCCACACGGGTCAGGTAGAAGTTGTTGGCTTCATAGCGATGGCGGTGACGCTCGGTCACGCTGTCGCCATAGATCTCGGCCGCCAGGGTACCCGGCTTGACCGCACAGGTCTGCGCGCCCAGGCGCATGGTGCCGCCCAGGTCGGAATTGGCATCGCGACGCTCGACCTTGCCATCATGGTTCTGCCATTCGTCGATCAGAGCGACCACCGGTTGCTCGGTATCCGGATCGAACTCGGTCGAGTTGGCCTTGGACAGGCCGGCCTTGTTGCGGGCATATTCCAGCAGGGCCACTTGCATGCCCAGGCAGATGCCCAGATACGGGACCTTGTTCTCACGGGCGTAGCGGGCAGCGGCAATCTTGCCTTCCACGCCGCGCTTGCCGAAGCCGCCCGGCACCAGGATGGCATCGTACTTGTTCAGGCTGTCGGTGCCGTTGGCTTCGATCTCTTCCGAATCCAGGTACTCGATGTTGACGCGGCTGCCGGTATGGATGCCGGCGTGGCGCAGCGCTTCGGTCAGGGACTTGTAGGACTCGGTCAGGTCGACATACTTGCCGACCATGCCGATGGTGACTTCGTGCGAAGGATTGTTCTGCGCATCGATCAGCTTGTCCCACATCGACAGATCGGCCGGCTTGGGCGACAGGCCCAGCTTTTCGCAAATGATGGTATCCAAACCCTGGTCGTGCAGCATCTGCGGAATCTTGTAGATGCTATCGGCATCCCACACCGAAATGACGGCGTCGGCGGCGACGTTGGAGAACAGCGAGATCTTGTCGCGTTCGTCGTCAGGAATGCGGCGGTCGGCACGGCACAGCAGCGCGTCGGGCGAAATGCCGATCTCGCGCAGCTTCTGCACGCT
Organism: Herbaspirillum sp. UBA812; assembly: GCF_002296545.1. Classification (NCBI taxonomy): domain Bacteria; kingdom Pseudomonadati; phylum Pseudomonadota; class Betaproteobacteria; order Burkholderiales; family Oxalobacteraceae; genus Herbaspirillum; species Herbaspirillum sp. UBA812. The sequence continues at coordinate 3,575 of NZ_DBIC01000038.1, forward strand.
GTGCTGGGTGGGCTTGGTCTTGAGTTCGCCGGCCGAGGCCAGGAACGGCACCAGGGTCAGGTGGACGAAGGCGGTGGCATTGCGGCCGGAGCGCAGGCTCAGCTGGCGCGCAGCTTCCAGGAAGGGCAGCGACTCGATGTCACCGACGGTACCGCCGATTTCCACCAGCGCCACTTCGAAACCTTCGGCACCACGATGGATGAATTCCTGGATCTCGTTGGTGATGTGCGGGATCACCTGAACGGTCTTGCCCAGGTATTCGCCACGGCGTTCCTTGCGGATCACCGATTCATACACCTGGCCGGTGGTGAAATTGTTCACCTTCTTCATCTTGGCCGAGATGAAACGCTCGTAGTGGCCCAGGTCGAGGTCGGTTTCGGCGCCGTCATCGGTGACGAACACTTCACCGTGCTGCAACGGGCTCATCGTGCCGGGGTCGACGTTGATGTAGGGATCGAGCTTCAGGAGGGTGACTTTGAGGCCGCGCGATTCGAGGATCGCAGCGAGGGACGCGGCGGCAATCCCTTTACCCAGGGAAGACACGACGCCGCCAGTGACAAATACAAACTTGGTCATTACAGATGAGTGCCGAACGGCACATGCGGGAAATTCAAATTATACCCCAAAACCGGCTCGTTTTTTAAGCCTGCTTGCGATTAGTGTCTCGCCATCGACAAACTTGCAGCAGGAAAACATGCCCGGCCGCCGAGAATGGCTTCTTGACCATCATCCCGGCAGATTGGTTCATCTCCGCGCTATTCAACTTCAAGCCCCCTGCCCTGCAACAGCTGCCCGATCATGGCGTGCGTGGCTTGGGCCGCCTCCACAGGAGACTCCATCGGGAACAGGTGCCCTCCGGCGATCTGCAGGAAATTCGGCCCGACCAGCCGGCGCGTGGCGTCCAGTCCGGCCAGGCGGCACTCGACCGAATCGACGCCACCAACGAAGCCCACCGGTACCGGATAGGTCTGGCGCGCCAGACGCCCGAGGTGATGGGGAATGGTGCGGTAGACCGCCGTTTCGGTCTCGCGCGAGAAGCGCAGCCTGACGCCCCCGCCCGGCTGGGGCACCAGCCCATGCTGCACGTAGTCGCGCAGCACCTGCTGCGGCCAGGCAGCAAACAGGGATTTGGCCGCGTAATGCTGATAAGCCGCTTCCATGTCAGGCCAGTTGTCGCGGCGGCGCGCCGAGGCCACCGAGGGCGAATGGCGGCTCTCGTATTTGAGGATTTTAGCCAGACGCAGCAGGTGCGCCCGCCAGCCAGCCACGATAGGCGAATCCAGCAGCACCACGCAGCGCACCAGCGCAGGCCGCTTGCGCGCAGCCATCAGCGCCAGGATACCGCCCATGGAATGACCGACCAGGATCACCGGTTCGGTGTAGCTGCGTTCCAGCTCCTCGCGCAGCTCGCGGGCCAGGGTACGCCAGCCGTCATCGACCGGGAAGCGCGGATTGTGGGCGTGAATCGGCAAGGCACGCACATCGTAATGGGCGCGCAGCTGCTCGAAGAACATGCCGTAAGTCCCCGCCGGATAGCTGTTGGCGTGGGCGAAATGAAGAATAGGATGGCTCATGGAAAGGCACAGGCTGGGCAATGGCCGCAGCATAGCAAAACCGCCCATGCCGCGAGCGTGCTATTTTCCCGCATCGCGAAATGCAGCTGCGGGCAGCCGGACCGCCCGCTGGCATCACTGCTCGTACCAGTAACGCGCGTGTTGCTTGCGGTATTGCTCCACCTGCAACTGGTCGCCCAAGGTCATGGTCAGCGCGCCGGTTTCGTCAGTGCGCAGGCGGCGAATGCCGAGTCGGCCATAACGTTCATAGACTTCCGGCTTGGGATGATTGAAACGGTTGCGATAGCCGACCTGGAACACCGCCAGTTCCGGCCGCACCGCGCGCAGGAAAGGTTCGGTGGACGAAGTACCGCTGCCATGATGCGGCGCCAGCAGCACCGTGGAGGGCAAGCGGTCGGCCAGCGGCCCGCTCACCAGCTCATCTTCCTGCACCGCCTCGATATCCCCGGCCAGCAGGACCGATTGCCGTCCGATCTGCACCTTCAGCACGCAACTGCGGGCATTCGGCCGCCATTTGTCGCTGTCATAGCTGGCTGCATCCGGATGCAGCACGGTAAAGCCGATGCCGTCCCAGTTCCAGGATTGTCCGGCCTGGCAGCGCGTGTGCTCGGGGGCGGCGCGCAGGATCGGGCTGTCCGGCGACAGCGAAGAATAGACACTGTCAACCGGCAAATGCCTGAAGAGCGATACCGCCCCGCCGGAATGATCGTTGTCATTGTGTGAAATCACCACGCGATCCAGATGATCGATCCCGCGTGCGCGCAGGTAGGGCAGGATCACCCGCGTGGCCCCGTCCGACTCGGCCGTGTAATACGGACCGGTGTCGTAGAGCAGGCGATGGCCCGGGGTTTCCACCAGCACCGCCATCCCCTGCCCGACGTCGAAGGCAGTCACGCGCATGCTTCCTTCAGCCGGCGCTACCGGGGCATTGAGCAGCAAAGGCAACCAGCCGAACAGGCCCAGCCAGCGCACCGGCCAGCCGCGCGGTGCCAGCACCAGCAGGGTTCCGCCCAGGGCCAAGGCAAACATCCAGGTGCTGGGCAGCGGCGTTTGCCACACGGCCCAGGGCATGGCATTGAGCCCCTGCAGGAATTCGGCCAGCCAGACCAGCAGCTGATGCGGCACCTGCAGCACGAATTGCGCGAGCACGGCCGGCAGGATGCTGCCCAGCAACGCCAGCGGCGTGATCACCAGCGAGACCAGCGGAATGGCCACCGCATTGGCAATCGGGCTGACCAGCGAATATTGTCCGAACAAAAGCACCGTCAGCGGCACCAGTCCCAGCGTGACGACGTATTGGGCATAACCGGCTTGCTTGATCCGCTGCAGCAGCGCCGACCACCAGTGCTTGTGCGAAGCGGCAGCGGCCATGGCCTGCGGCGGCTGCATGCGCCCGACCGAGCCATACAGCAACAAGGCCACCGCACCGAAGGAAAGCCAGAAGCCCGGCCACAGCACCGCCCAGGGGTCCAGCAGCAAGACCAGCCCCAGTGCCAGGCACTGCACCACCGAGACGCGCACGATGCGGCCGCGCCAGAAAGCGATCCCGACCACGATCAGCATGTACAGCGTGCGCTGGGCCGGCACCCCGAACCCGGCCAGCAACACGTAGATGAACGCCGCTCCCATCCCGACGATCACCGCCACCTTCTGGGCCGGCAGCCGCAGCGGCAATTGCGCGCCCGTGAAGAAGGAGCGCCGCCACAGCCAGCTCGCCAGTCCGCCGCACAGGGCTGCCAGCATGGTGATATGCAGGCCGGAGATGGCCATCAGATGGCCGATGCCGGTACGGTTGAAGACGGTCCAGTCCGCCTGGTTGATACCGCGCTGGTCGCCCATGACCAGGGCTGCGATCACGCCGGCATAGGGGGCGCCGGGCAGCGCCGAGTAGATGCGGTCGCGCAGCCAGCCGCGGGCGCTGTCGATCATATGGGAAGGCGTCCAAACGAAGTCGTCGACACGGCGGTTGAGCGCCGTCAGCGCAGCACCCGAGGCCGCCGGACGGCCCACCACGTAGCCGGTGGCTCGCACATCGTCCTGCAGCAGCCACAGCTCGTAGTCGAAGCCATCCGGATTGGCATTGCCGTGCGGACGCTTGAGCCGCACCTGCAAGCGCCAGCGCTCACCCGGCCGCAGGTCGGGCACGGCCATCCGGGGCGGCGCGGCCTGCTCGCCATCCTCGGAGGGCTGCTGGTAGCGCTGGTTGCCGTACCAGGACAGCGCCAGCCGGGGCGGCACCGGCGGCTTCACGCCCCCCTGCACCACCACCTGCTCCACATCGAAACGGAAGCGCACGCCCTGCTCGGTATGCGCAGGCAGATCCGCGACGGTACCGATGACGGTGATATCACGTCCTTCCCAGGCTTTGGGGAGCTCCTGATCGAGGTAATACATGGCAAAGGAAGCCGCCCACAGGAAGCCCAGCCAGGCACCACAGGTCAGCAACAGGGGCACCCGCAGCCAGGGCTGCCAGAACTTCCAGGCCGTCAAACCCAGCAAGAGCGCCAGCACCAGCCCGACCGCAATCCATTCGGTGCCCGGCAACTGGCCCTGCACCTGCAGCAATCCCACGCCGATGGCAAACCCGATGATCAGCGCGCGCATCAGAGTGGCAGTCCTGCATGCGCCAGGCGCGGCAGCGCGGCCCGGGCATTGGCGGTGGTGGCGGCGGCGATCTCCTGCAGCGGCAGCTGGCGCAGCTCGGCCAGGACTTCACCGATGCGCGGGATCTGGTCCGGGGTGTTGATGCCGGGATGCCGCCAGGCCGGTGAAATATCCGGCGCGTCGGTTTCCAGCACGATCGAGGACAAGGGCAATTCGGTCGCCAGCCGGCGGATCTGCAGCGAACGCGGGAAGGTCATGGCGCCGCCAAATCCCAGGTGCAGCCCCAGCTCCACGAAGGTCCGGGCCTGCTGGTCGCTGCCATTGAAGGCATGGGCGATGCCGCCGGGCACGCGGATGCGGCGCAGGTATTTGAGGATGATGTCCTGCGAACGCCGCACATGCAGCAGCACCGGCAGGTCGAAGTCGCGTGCCAGCTTGAGCTGCTCGGCAAAGAAGAATTCCTGCTTCTCGCGCAGCGGCGCTTCTTTCAGGGCCGGCACGAAGAAATCCAGCCCGATCTCACCGATCCCCACGAACAACGGATCGTCCAGCGCCTCGCCGATGGCCGTACGCAAGATCTCCAGATCGGATTCCTTGGCAGTGGGGACGTAAAGCGGATGAATGCCCAGCGCATAGACGGCATTGCCGACTTCGCGCGCAAGCCGTCCGACTTCCTTGAAGTTCACTTTGGCGATGGCGGGAATGACGATGGCGCGCACGCCGGCCTGCGCAGCCTCGGCGGCCACTGCAGCGGAACGGTCGCCGAATTCCCCGGCGTCGAGATGGCAGTGCGTATCGACCCACATGTGCTGGCTTGGCGAAAATCGGAAGACCGGCCTCAGGGCAGCGGTTCCGGATAACGACACCCGCCGCAGGGGCCGCGATCGCATGATTCAGCCAGGCTGCTGATGCGGCTCGCTTCCCCCGAAGCGTCTTGTTGTTTGAACAGCATAGCCGGTTTGAACCGGCTTCAACCCGCGCAGTTTACCGTCTAACGCCCTCTTGCAGTAATTAACAATGGTAAAGAAATACCAGATCCTTCACGCGCGGACATGAAAAAAGGACGCGATCGCTCGCGTCCTTCATCTCGCACGCTACCCGGGCGCACCGATCAGGCTTGATCAGGCCGGCTGCAGCGACTTGCCCAGCTTGCGCAGGAACTGCTCGCAGCGTTCCATCTGCGACAGTGTCACGAACTCGTTGGGCTTGTGGGCATTGCCGATGTCGCCAGGACCGCAGACGATGGTCGGGATGCCGATCTGCTGGAACAGGCCTGCTTCGGTGCCATAGGCGACCTTGCGGGTTTCGCGATCCCCCGTCAGTGCGCGCACCAGCTCGGTGATGGCCGCCTGCTCGACCGCTTCCAGCGCCGGGCTGCCGGCGAAGTTGTCGATCTCCACGCGGGCTTCCGGGAATTCGCTGCGCATCTTGGGCAGCAGCACCTCGGCGATGTACTTGTCGATCTGCGCCTGGATGTCGGCCACGCTCATGCCGGGCAGGTTGCGGAATTCGTAAGTAAATTCACACAGCTCGGGAATGGTGTTGACCGCGATGCCGCCACGAATCTGATTGGTGGTCATGGTGCTGAAGGGCACATCGAAGAATTGGTCATACGGGCCATTGGCCTTGTAGCGATCGGCGAAATCGCGGATGGCACAGATCAGGCGTGCGGCGTGCTCGATGGCGTTGCAGCCCTGCGGGGTCAGCGACGAGTGCGCGGACTTGCCGTGCACCTTGCAGGCAAACACGTTGATGCCCTTGTGCGCCACCACCACGTTCATGCTGGTGGGCTCACCCACCACGCAGCCATCGACCTTGATGCCGCGCTTGACGATTTCTTCCAGCATCACGGGCGCGCCGATGCAGCCAATTTCTTCATCATAGGAAAACGCCAGGTGAATCGGCTTCACACGCGGCATGGCCAGGAATTCCGGCACCAGCGCCAGCGAGGTAGCGATGAAACCCTTCATGTCGCAAGTGCCGCGGCCGAACAGGCTGCCATCCTTCTCGGTCAGCTTGAAGGGGTCGGTATCCCATTTCTGGCCGTCCACCGGCACCACGTCGGTATGGCCGGAGAGCACGATGCCGCCTTCGGTGCTGCCGGCATTGGGGCCGGCGGTAGCGGGCAAGGTGGCGAACAGGTTGGCCTTGGTCTGCTCCTTGTTGTGCGCCAGCCAGGAGGAGATGCCCTGCTTTTCCAGGCTGTCACGCACAGTGGCGATCAGTTCCAGGTTGGAATTGCGGCTGGTGGTATCGAAGGCGACCAGGGTCTCTAGCCATTGGCGGGTGTTCATTGTCTTGCTCCAGTTTCCGTCTGTACAGGTATTCGTGTCTTCAAAAGCACACCGCCGTCTTGTATCAAGACGGCGGCGTCAAAGGCGATAGCTTACCCGGAATGCCTCAAGGCTGCTGACCGGCCACTTTCAAGCCCTGGTCGGACAAGCGCAATACGCGCGCACAGCGGCCTGCCAGTTCGATGTCGTGGGTCACGATCACGAAGGCCGTGCCCAGCGTGCGCGAGAGTTCGATCATCAGTTCGAAGGTGCGGTCGGCCGTGCTGCGGTCCAGATTGCCGGTCGGTTCATCGGCCAGCACGCAGGCCGGACGCGTCACAAGCGCGCGCGCCAGGGCCACCCGCTGGCGCTCGCCCCCGGAAAGCTCGCCCGGCACGTGCGTCACGCGCTGCGCCAGGCCGACCTTCTCCAGCATCTCGCGGGCCTGCTCCTGCGCTTCGGCCCGTTTGACGCGGCGAATCATCAGCGGCATGGCCACGTTGTCCAGCGCCGAGAATTCCGGCAGCAGATGGTGGAACTGGTAGACAAAGCCCAGCGACTGGTTGCGCAGCGTGCCGCGCTCGCTCTCGCCCAGGCTGGCGAAATCCTTGCCCAACAGGCTGACGGTGCCGGTGCTGGGCGTATCGAGCCCGCCCAGCAGGTGCAGCAAAGTCGACTTGCCGGAGCCCGAGGCACCGACGATGGCGACTTGTTCACCATGGTAGACGTCGATATCGACATTGCCCAATACCTTCACCGAATACTTGCCCTGGGTGAAGGTCTTGCCCAAGCCGCGCGACGACAGCACGGCCTGGCGATTCTTGATCGGATCGTTGTTATTCATAGCGCAGCGCCTCCGCCGGTTTGACACGGGCCGCTGCCCAGCTCGGATACAAGGTAGCCAGGAAGGCCAGCACCACGGCCAGACCGCCGATGGTATAGACGTCCGACCAGATGAGTTCGGATGGCAATTCAGAAATCACGTAAATGCTCTTGGGCAGGAACTGCACGTGGAAAGCCCGCTCGATGGCCGGTACCAGCACATCGATATTGAGTGCCACCACCACCCCCAGGCCGACGCCGATGGCCGTACCGACCAGGCCGACCAGGGCCCCCTGAATCACAAAAATCTTCATGATGGAGGCGGGAGAGGCCCCCAGCGTGCGCAGGATGGCGATGTCAGCCTGCTTGTCGGTGACCGTCATCACCAGCGTGGACACGAGATTGAAGGCCGCCACGGCGATGATCAACGCGAGGATGATGAACATCATGCGCTTTTCGGTCTTGACGGCCGCGAACCAGTTGCTGTTCTGCTGCGACCAATCGCGCAGGTACAGGTCGCCACTCAGGGTGCGCGCCAGCTGCTGGGTCACTTCCGGGGCCTGCAGCATGTCGCGGATGCGCAGGCGCACGCCGGTGGGGGCATCCATGCGGAACAGGGTTTCTGCATCCTGCAGCTGGATGAAGGCCAGCGACGAGTCGAATTCATAATGGCCCGCTTCGAAAATCCCGGTCACCGTGAATTGCTTCAGGCGCGGCAAGACCCCGGCCGGGGTCACCTGCCCTTGCGGCACGATCACCGTGACCTTGTCGCCCAGTCCCACGCGCATGCCGCGCGCCAGCTCGCCACCGATGACGATGTTGAATTCGCCGGGTTTCAGGGAATCGAAACTGCCCTGCTTGACCTGCTTGGCCACATCCGAGACCTTGGGCTCTTCCTCGGGCAGCACGCCGCGCACCAGCACGCCGCGCAGGTTGTCGTCACGCGTCATCATGGCCTGGCCCGATACATAGGGCGCAGCGCCCAGCACCTCGGGATTCTGGAAGGTCTGCTTGGCCACCGCCTGCCAGTCCTTCATGGAACCGGAGGCATCGAAGACTTCGATGTGGGCCAGCACGGAAAGCATGCGGTCACGCACTTCCTTCTGGAAACCATTCATGACCGACAGCACCACGATCAGGGCAGCCACGCCCAGCGCAATGCCGGCCATGGAAATGAGGGAAATGAAGGAAATGAAACTGTTGCGGCCGCTGCGCTTGCCGGCCCGCGTGTAGCGGATGCCGACCAGCCATTCGAACGGCAGGTTTTTAATCAGACTCAAAATTGCTCCGGGAGAGGGCCTGCACAATGTGCTGCCAGTGGCCTCGCCTCCCGGTTCCGGGACGCAATCCTCTGGCCGCACGCCAACACGGGCGAAGACAAAGCGCGAAGTTTGCCACAGTTTGCAGTCATGGCCCATCCCTGGCCGTCTGCTCCATACTCGCGCCGGACCCGTCGGTCGTCTGCCGTGAAGCCTGTAGATTCACTTCTACCGCAGAGGTTCGCGCCAAGATGTTTCATATAGTGGATGTGCCTGATGTTGCGTCCGGGACTGGTTATATATACAGTACCTCCTTGCCCAGCCATCGCCGATATGAATTTCCCCGCACCATGCCACCCGAACTCGCCCAGGACGTCCCCGACACCAGCAGCCCGCCCACCGGCGAGCGCGACCCGTTTGCGCGCCTGAACGCACAGCAGCGCGAGGCGGTCGAGCATGGCAGCGCCTTGCCAGCAGCGCAACAGCCGCCGCTGCTCATCGTGGCCGGTGCCGGTTCGGGCAAGACCAATACCCTGGCGCACCGGGTCGCCAGGCTGATCCTCGATGGGGCCGACCCGCAGCGCATCCTGCTGCTGACCTTCTCGCGCCGAGCGGCTGCCGACATGAGCAGGCGCGTGGGCCAGGTGATCCGCCAGGTGCTGGGGCTGGCGGCCACCGACAGCCCGCCGCAACTGCCCTGGTCAGGCACCTTCCACGCCATCGGCGCGCGGCTGTTGCGCGAGTACGCGGCCGTCATCGGCCTGGAAGAAGACTTCACCATCCAGGATCGCGGAGATTCCGAAGACCTGATCGGCCTGCTGCGCCACGAGATGGGGCTGTCCTCCAGCGACAAGCGTTTTCCGCTGAAGGGCACTTGCCTGTCCATTTATTCACGTGCGGTCAATACCCGGCAAGACCTGGGCACCGTGCTGCAGACGCAATTTCCCTGGTGCCGTGAATGGGAGAGGCTGCTGGGCGAACTCTTTACCCGCTATGTCGAGGCCAAGGAAGCTCAGCACGTGCTGGATTACGACGACCTGCTGCTGTTCTGGGCCGACATGCTCTCCGACCACGAGATTGCGCAATCGGTCGGGGCGCGCTTCGATCATGTGCTGGTGGATGAATACCAGGACACCAACCGCCTGCAAGCCGAGATCCTGCAACGAATGAAGCCCGATGGCGCCGGCGTGACCGCCGTGGGTGACGATGCCCAGTCCATCTATTCCTTCCGGGGCGCTACGGTACGCAACATCCTCGATTTTCCCGATCTGTTCACCCAGCCGGCGCGGCTGTTGACGCTGGAACAGAATTACCGCTCCACGCAGCCCATCCTGCAGGCCTCCAACGCCGTCATCGCCGATGCGCCGGAACGGCACGTCAAGCAGCTCTGGAGCGACAAGCCGTCCTCACAGAAGCCGCAACTGGTGGTCATCCCGGATGAGGCCGAACAGGCGCGCTGGGTCGCCAACCGCATCCTGGCGCATCGTGAAGAAGGGCTCACCCTGAAATCCCAGGCGGTGCTGTTTCGTACCGCCACCCACAGCGCGGCGTTGGAACTGGAGCTGGTCCGGCGCAACATCCCCTTCGTGAAGTTCGGCGGACTCAAATTCCTGGAAAGCACCCACATCAAGGACCTGCTCTCGCTGCTGCGCCTGGCGCACAATCCAAGCGGGCGCATGGCCGGCTTCCGCGCGCTGCAACTGATTCCCGGGGTCGGTCCCGCCACCGCCAGGAAGGTACTGGACCTCATGGCCGCCGCCAGCGACCCGGCCGATGCGCTGCTGAACTTCGGCGCACCCGCCAGTATCGCCCTGCAATGGCAGGCCTTTGCCGACACCTACGACCTGATGCGCCGCGCCAGTGCCAGCTGGCCGACCGACATCCAGGCCGCGCGCGACTGGTATCTGCCGCACCTGGAGCAGCGCTATGAAGACGCCGACGCCCGCGCTGCCGACATCGAGCAACTGACCGCGCTGGCCAATGGCTATGCCTCGCGCGAGAAATTCCTGACCGAACTGACGCTGGATCCGCCCGAAGCCAGCAGCGACTTCTCCGCTCCGCCCTACCGCGACGAGGATTACCTGACACTCTCCACCATCCACTCCGCCAAGGGCCAGGAATGGCGCTCGGTTCACGTGCTCAACGTGGTCGATGGCTGCATCCCGTCGGACCTGGCCACCGGCAGCGAGGCCGAGATCGCCGAGGAGCGGCGCCTGCTGTACGTGGCCATGACGCGTGCGAAGGAGTATCTGCACCTGGTGGTGCCGCAGCGTTTCTACATCACCCAGCAGACCGCGCAGGGCGACCGCCACGTCAACGGCATCCGCAGCCGCTTCATCACGCCGCGCATGCTGCCCTTCTTCGAAGACAGCCTGTGGCTCTCGGCCGAGACCAATGGCGCGCGCACGCCCATGCCCGACAGCGTGCGCATGCTGGTGCGCCAGCGTGCAAAAAAGGCCTGGAACAATGGCTGACCCCGCTTTGAAGTGAAGCCTTGTTCAGGCAACCGGGGCCAAGCGGCGCGCCAGCCGCTAAAATAGCGCCCCATGAATCAACTCGACATCCTCATTCCCTTTGCCCTGCCCCCGGCTGAACTGGCGCGCGACCTGTTGCGGCAGAGCCAGGCACCGGCCCTGGCCATGCTGCTGGGCCGTGGCAAGGCTGCGCCACGCCTGGCGCATGACCCGTTTTCGCGCGCCCTGCCGCATGAGCACTGGCTGGCCCGGCGCTTCGGCCTGCCGCCCGCGCCCCAGGATTCCAGCCCCGCCGCCGCCAGCGCGCTGATGCAGCGCCTGGGTCACACGCCTGCGGCCGGTCACTGGTTCGTGCTGCATCCAGCCCACATCCACGTGGCGCGTGACCACCTGGTGCTGACCGACATCGGCCAGCTGCAGTTGGAAGAGGATGAATCGCGCCGCCTGTTTGCCGCCGCCCTGCCCCTGTTCACCGAGATCGGCCATGAGCTGGTCTATGGCGATGCCCGCACCTGGTTCATCCGGGCCGACGCCTGGGCCGGGCTGCGCACCTCCACGCCCTCGGCCGCGAGCGGGCGCAACGTCGACATCTGGATGCCGGAAGGACCGGGCGAACTGGCCTGGCGCAAGCTGCAGAACGAAGTGCAGATGCAGTGGTTTGCCGAGTCGCTCAATGAACAGCGCGAAATGCGCGGCCAGAAGGCCATCAATTCGATCTGGATCTGGGGTGGAGCCGATGCTGGCGTACGCGCCGACGCCACTTACGCCGCCCGCTTCGGCCTGCGCGGCTGGCTGCGCGCCTTCGGCGAAGAGCGCGCCGACGGTGGTGCGGCCCAAGTGGCCCAAGGCAGTGGCCATCGCCTGCTGGTACTGGATGCGCTGGCCGAAGCGGCACTGGCCGAGGAATGGGGCCTGTGGCTGCAGCATCTGGAACACCTGGACCGCGACTGGCTGGCGCCCTTGCTGGTGTCGCTCAAGGCCGGCAGCCTGGAATCGCTGAACCTGATCCTGACCGGCGCTGACCGCAGCCAGGAAGTGTCGGTCACGCGCGGCGCACTGCGCCGGTTCTGGCGTAAAGCTTCACTGGCGGGGCTGTCGGCATGATTCGCGTCACTACCCGCTCCTATGACATTTCCCAAGCCGAGCAACTCATTGCCGAAGGCGTGCATCCGGTGCTGGCGCGCGTCTATGCGGCGCGCGGCCTGTCCACCGCGCGTGAGCTAGCCAGCGAGCTCAATGCCTTGATCGCGCCATCCGGCCTGCTACATATCGAGGCGGCCGCCATATACCTGGCCGATGCCATCGCCGAGCGCAAGAAGCTGGTCATCGTCGCCGACTACGACTGCGACGGCGCCACCGCCTGCGCCGTCGGCCTGCGCGGCCTGCGCCTGCTGGGCGCGCAGGTGGACTACATCGTGCCCAACCGCTTCGAATACGGTTATGGCCTCACGCCCGAGATCGTCGAACTGACCGTGCGCGAGAAGAATCCCGACATCATCGTCACCGTCGACAACGGCATCGCCAGCATCGACGGCGTGGCCGAAGCCAAGCGGCGCGGCATCGACGTCGTCGTGACCGACCACCACCTGCCGGGCGACGCCCTGCCGGACGCACGCGTGATCGTCAACCCCAACCAGCCGCAGTGCGGCTTCCCCAGCAAGAACCTGGCGGGCGTGGGGGTGATGTTCTACGTGCTGCTGGCCTTGCGCGCCGAGATGCGCAAGCGCGGCCTGTTCGATGCCCAGACCCAGCCGCGCCTGGACAGCCTGCTCGACCTGGTGGCACTGGGCACGGTGGCCGACGTGGTCAAGCTCGATGCCAACAACCGTATCCTGGTAGCCCAAGGCCTGAAGCGCATGCGCAGCGGCAAGATGCATCCCGGCATCACCGCCCTGTTCCGCGCCGCCGGCCGCGAAGCGCGCCGCGCCACCCCGTTCGACCTCGGCTTTGCCGTGGGCCCGCGCCTGAACGCCGCCGGCCGCCTGGCCGACATGTCGCTGGGCATCGAATGCCTCACTACCGATGACGAAGGCCGCGCCTGGGCCATCGCCCAGCAACTTGATGCCATCAACCGCGAACGGCGCGACATCGAGGCCGGCATGCAGGATACCGCCCTGCTGCTGCTGGACGATTTCAATCCGGCCGACCGCCGTACCATCGCCGTCTTCGATCCTTCCTGGCACCAGGGCGTGATCGGCATCGTGGCCTCGCGCCTGAAGGACAAGTTCTACCGCCCCACGATCACCTTCGCGCCCGGCGATGAAGGTTTCATCAAGGGCTCGGGCCGCTCGATTGCCGGCTTCCACCTGCGCGACGCGCTGGACCTGGTATCCAAGCACGCGCCTTCGGTGATGACCAAGTTCGGCGGCCACGCCATGGCGGCCGGATTGACCATCCATGCCGACGCCTTCGATGCCTTCTCCCAGGCCTTTGAGGCGGTCGGCCGCGACTGGCTCACGCAGAACCAGCTGGAACGTGTCATCGAGACTGATGGTGAACTGGAGGACAGCTATTACTCGGTCGAATTCATCACCCTGATGGACCAGCAGGTCTGGGGCCAGGGCTTCGCGCCGCCGGTGTTCTGCGACCATTTCCGCGTGCTCAGCCAGCGCATCCTGAAGGAAAAGCACCTCAAGCTGCAGCTGGAAAAGGGGGGCCTCAAGTACGACGCCATCTGGTTCGGCCATACCGATGCCCTGCCCGATCACGCCAAGGTCGCCTTCCGGCTCGATGCCAATGAGTACAACGGCAAGACCACAGTGCAGCTGATGGTCGAACACGCTGAACCGGCCTGATCCGACACAGGCCATTTCCGCCAGAAAACTGACGGATCATCACACCCTTGTCTGGCCGCGAACCCGCGTCAGACAAGGATTGCGGCATAGCAACAAGCGCAAAAAAAGCCGACAAGCGCTACGTTGCAGTGGCACAATGTTGGCTTGGAGCGACTTCCGAATCGATTTGAGGGAAGTGGACAACACGGGCGCTCCGAGGAATAACAACAACAGCAAACCCCTGAATGAAGCTCAAGCGCATCCATTGCAGCCTGGTGACTCGTCTCGTCCTCTTCGGCCTCCTGCTGATCGTGGGCAGCGCGCTCCTGCGCTATCACATCCTGATCGGCTTTCTCGAAAAGGAGCAGGCCCAGGTCGCCGCCGACCAGCAAAGCACCATCGCCAGCTATCTGGCCGAAGACATCGGATACCGCGTGCAGGAACGTGCACGTTATCTGGAGCGCCTGGCCCGGCACATGCCCTCGCCGATGCTGGACGACCGTGCAGCCATCCGCGCCTGGCTGCAGGAACACCAGGAGCTGCAACCGCTGTTTGCCCAAGGCTTGTTCGTGGCCGATGCCAATGGGCTCATCGTGGTCGACTACCCCACGCTCAATGGCCGCCGCGCGCTCTCCCTGACCCAGTACACCGATTTCGAAAGGGTGCTGCAAGGGGCGACCGTAATCTGCCCGCCCCTGGTCAGCCCGGCCAGCGGCAAACCCATCATCGCCATGCTCACCCCGCTGCGCAATGCCCAGGGCCAGATCGTCGGCGTACTGGGGGGGAGCACCGAACTCAATGCCCCGGGCTTCCTTGACCATCTGCAACGGGCCCGGCTGGGACCGACCGGCAGCTTCCTGCTGATTTCGCCGAGCCAGCGCATGATCATCGCCTCCAGTGACGAAGCCCTGGTCTACAGCCAGTTGCCCCCGGTCGGCAAGGACCTGCTGATGGACCGTGCCCTGCAGCAGGGTTTCCGCGGCAATGGCGTCGGCCTGGCCGCCAATGGCATCAATGAAATCAAGGCCTTCGCGTCGATTCCCGGTACCAGCTGGCTGGTGGCCGTGACGCTGCCGCTGGCCGACGCCCTGCCGACGGTGGAGCGTACACGCGCGCTGATCGGACGCGGCGGGCTGATCCAGGGAGCGATGGTGATCCTGCTGGTGACGCTGGCCTACTTGTGGTTCTTCCGTCCCCTGCGCCGCGCCGCCGCGCTGGCAGACCGCATGACGCGCGGTGAACTGCCCTTGTCGCCGCTGCCAGTGGAACGGCGCGATGAAGTCGGCCACCTGACCATGGCCTTCAACGGCTTGCTGTCGCGCCTCAAGCTGCACCAGGCGGAGTTGCAGCACCAGGCGCATCACGATGTACTCACCGGCCTGCCCAACCGCATGATGCTGGCCGAACGCATGGAAGCCGCACTCACTCACGCCTGCCGCGAACGCAATGGGGTGGCGCTGCTGTTCCTCGACCTGGATGGCTTCAAGCCGATCAACGATACCCTCGGCCACAAGGCCGGTGACCAGGTGCTGCAGGAAGTCACGCGGCGGCTGCGCCAGGTGGCCCGCCACGGCGACACGCTGGCGCGTGTGGGCGGGGATGAATTCGTGCTGCTCATCACCGACCTCGGCCAGCCCTATGAACACGGCGCGCAGGTACTGGCCGAAAAATGCATCCGGGTGGTCTCCGAACCTCTGCACCTGGCGCAGGGCGAGTACCAGCTGGGCGTGTCAGTAGGCATCGCCGTGTGTGATGGCAGCTGTGACGCCGACAGCCTGCTGCAGGCCGCTGACAAGGCCATGTATGCCGCCAAGGGCAATGGCCGCGGTTGCTACGTGATTGCACCGGCTTGGCCGGGAGTGCCAGGAGAACTCAGCGCACCGGGAGGAACTGCAGGAATGACCCGCCCAGCAGGTTCTGCACATAGCTGATGCCGGCGCGGCGATAGCGCTCGGTCATGAATTCGGCCATCAGGTCGAGACGGCCGACGATCTTGCCGAATTCCCGTTCAAAACTCAGGTTGCGTGCCTCGCTGCCGATCTCGTCGGACAGCAGCAGCGGCGCACCGGTGGCGTTCCTGCGGCTGGAGAGAATCCAGGCGGCGATTTCCACATTGCGCGCGGCATTGTAGAGATGCTGGGCGTCGAGCCCGTCGACCAGGAAGAATTCGATCTTGTTGCCATGCGCGACGATGATCATGTCGGCGGTGGCATCGATGAAGGCCGCGACCCGGTCCCCCTTGAACTCCGGTGACAGGGCCAGTGTCATGGCCTGGATATCGCGCTTGCCCTGCAATTCGGGCCAGGCCTGGCGCTGCTCGATGGCTAGTTTGACCTTCTTCTCGGCCTCGTCGCGGCTGCCAGCGGTTTTCTTCCACTCGGCCGGATTGCGCCGATACAGCTTGGACATCAGCAGGTACAGGCTATCGAGATTGGCGCGCATGGCCAGGGTGGCCACACGATTGCTGTCGGATTGCCCCATCTCGCGTGAACTGGCCTCGGCCCCCTTGACTTCGCCATGCGGTGCGGGGGCCGAAGCGCAACCCGCCAGCAGGGCAGCGCACAGCAAGGGCAGCGGCAGAATGTGAAACAGCTTTCTGGTCATCGGCGGGCGGACGAAACGAGCTGATAGGACTGATCCTAGCAGAATGCGTTCCGTCCGCCGCCTTCAGACTGAAGCCTTTTGCTTCACATCAGGCCTTGCCGGTCTGCGGCAAACCGGTCAGGTAGCCCACCGTGGCACCGAAGCGGTCCTTGAAGTTGGCGCGTACCAGCGGATCGAGGGTGTCCTTGACCTTGTCGTGCAAGCCTTTCTCCCAATCGCCGGCGTGCTGGAAGTTGCTCATCACGTAGGTCCAGCCGTTGATCTCATCCACCGCATGCAGGCCGGTCGATTCAGCGCCCGCCGGGCAGGACAGCACGCGGGTGAGCGCCTTGGTATCGACGTTGTAGGCCCACAGGAAGTTGTTGACGTGCATGCCGCTGTCTTCGCCGATGAACAAGGTACGCAGCTTTTCGGAGAACTTGATGTTGTCCGGATTGGCGATGTGTTCCTGGTCGGCCAGGTTGCCCAGGGCATCCGGGGTCTTCAGGTCCACGCCCACCAGGGCGGCCGGCGGGGCCATGTCGATGGCCACCCATTCGCTGTCGATGGCATTGCCACCGGCATCGCGCTGGCCACCGCGCAGGTTCAGGGCATACACGGCGCCGGCCTTGGGGCCTTCGACCTTGATGTGGCCGGAGCCATTGAGCATCGAGGTCTGCACATAGGACATGGCCGAATAGGCGATCTTGTCGCGGGCATTGACGGTGGTGCCTTCCATCTTGGTGAAGCCCAGGCTGCCACCGGCCAGTGCCGCGTAGCGGTGGGTTTCCAGGAAGGCGGCGGCCTTCTGCATGCCCGGCTTGACGCGCACCCAGTTGAACTTGCCATTGAACGGGATCTTGGAGAAGGAACCGTCAGCCGGATCAGTGGTGCGGATGTCCATGATGTCGGAGGACTTGTAGCGGTCCGCCATGGCCTTGATTTCGGCACTGGTGGCGCTGCCCAGGCGTACCCAGGACAGCTTGCCGGCACCCGGGCCAACGCCGGACACCTGCTCCCAACGCGCCACATAGAGCGTGCCCGAGGACAGGTCTGCGGCGCGATCGGCGATGAACATGAACAGGCCGCCATTGGTAGCATCGTCGCCCATGAGCACCGTACGCAGGTCCGGCATGACCTGCACCAGCTCGTGCGAGATGCGGCCCAGGCAATAGTGCTTCTTGATGGAACCGGTGCCGTCCGGGTTGACGGTCACTTCCGGCAGGTGGCCATAGTGATAGGGATTGGCGCGGTTCTCGTCGCCATACAGGTTCTTGCTGAAGGCCTTGAACTGCGGATTGGAGGCGATGGCCGAGGCGTCCGGTTCATATTCTTCCGACGACAGGTGCGTGTTCCAGGGAGACAGGCTGGCACCGCAGGTGATCCACAGGCCGTTGACCTGGGAAGTATCGACATTGTGGTACTGCACCAGCGACAGCTTGCCCGACGAAGGATCCTGGTCCAGGGTCAGCACGGCGATGGGCGACGGCAGCTGGCCGTACATGGCCGCCTGCTTCTGGTCGCGCGTGGTGTATTCGAATTGCACCACGGCAAATACCGCATTACCCTTCACGCCCGGCACCTTGGCACCGGCCACGGTCAGCAGCGAAGAGCCGTCCGGGCAGTCGGAATAGAACTGGCGCTCCTTGCCCGGTACCGAACGGTCGATGATGGGCTGGTTGTTGATGTCCAGGTAGCCGCCCGCGAGGATGCTGCCGCCCTTGCCGTTCGGGACCATGTCGCCGGTCATGAAGAAAGGCTGATAGGCCAGCTTGTAGCTCTGCTTGCTGCCATCTGCAAAAGTCACTTCCAGGGCCGAGCCGACGGTGGTGGCGGCCATGGCGGCCGGGTTGTCCAGGGTCGGGGCCGGCATGCCGGTGAAACGCGCCGAGGCGAAGGGCTTGCCCGCACCCGGGGTGGCGCAGGCGGCCAGCAGGGCCGAGGCCGACAGGCCGCCCGCCAGCGGCAGCAGGGGCGCAGCGCCCAGGGCCTTGAGCAGGTTGCGGCGGCCGGCTTGCGGCTGGGCGGCGACGGCGGGGGGGGCGGGGGGGGGGGGGG
>NZ_DBIC01000038.1:22296-23274 GCF_002296545.1 Herbaspirillum sp. UBA812
GGGGGCAGGCTGTCTCATCGAGGATTCTCCGGTGGTGGCTAGCAGATGTCGGGCAGCGGCGGACGCACCCGTCAGTATTTTGTCAGTCAAACAAGCGCGCCGATGGTAGCGACGGAAAATGACAGGCGCGTGACGGGGGTGAAACTGCCCTCCTCCTCTTGTATAATTCGAGGTTTGATCGCAAAAGAAACCATCATGGAAGCAGAACGCCTCAATTCCCTCCAATCCTTGCTCGATGATCTGGCCACCCGTGCCACCGAGCTTCGGAGGTATCTTTGACTTCGATGTGAAGTCGGAGAAACTCGAACAAGTCAACGCCGAACTGGAAGACCCCAACGTCTGGAACGACCAGAAGCGGGCCCAGGACCTCGGCAAGGAAAAGAAATCGCTGGAAGCGATCGTCCACACCCTCATCAAGATCGACAGCGAGCTCACCGATGCGCGTGACCTCTTCGAGATGGCACGCGAGGAAAAGGACGAGGACACCATCGTCGCCATCGAAGCCGATGCCGAGACCCTGAAGAAGCTGGTCGAAGACATGGAATTCCGCCGCATGTTCAGCGGCCCCATGGACGCCAACAACTGCTTCATCGACATCCAGGCCGGTGCCGGCGGTACCGAAGCCCAGGACTGGGCTTCCATGCTGCTGCGCCAGTATCTGCGCTACTGCGAGCGCAAGGGCTTCAAGGCTGAAATCCTGGAACAGTCCGACGGTGAAGTGGCCGGCATCAAGACCGCCACCATCAAGGTCGAGGGCGAATACGCCTATGGCTTCCTGCGCACCGAAACGGGTGTGCACCGCCTGGTGCGCAAGTCGCCCTTCGACTCGTCCAATGGCCGCCATACGTCCTTCTCGAGCCTGTTCGTCTACCCCGAAGTGGATGAATCCTTCGAGATCGAGATCAACCCGGCTGATGTGCGGGTGGACACCTACCGTGCCTCCGGCGCGGGTGGCCAGCACATCAACAAGACCGACTC
>NZ_DBIC01000038.1:23559-27706 GCF_002296545.1 Herbaspirillum sp. UBA812
CCAGCACATCAACAAGACCGACTCCGCCGTGCGCCTGACGCACGCCCCGACGGGCATCGTCGTGCAATGCCAGAACGACCGCAGCCAGCACCGCAACCGGGCCGAGGCCTGGGACATGCTGCGCGCCAAGCTGTTCGAACTGGAACTGCGCAAGCGCATGAGCGAACAGCAGAAGCTGGAAGACTCCAAGACCGACGTCGGCTGGGGCCACCAGATCCGCTCCTACGTGCTGGACCAGTCCCGCATCAAGGACCTGCGCACCAACTTCGAAACCGGCAATACCAAGGCCGTCCTCGATGGCGACATCGACGACTTCATCGCGGCCTCGCTGAAACAGGGCGTCTGATCCCGGTGGCCGCGCGGCCTTGCTGCGCGGCCTGCTCTTGCTGATCCGACCGTTCAACCTTCAAGAATTCCAACCATGACCACGCAAAACACCCCCGCCGCCCAGCCGGCAGCCGACGAGAACAGCATCATCGCCGAGCGCCGCGCCAAGCTGGCCGCCATCCGCGAGCAGGGCGTCGCCTTCCCCAACGATTTCCGCCCGGCCAACAATGCCGCCGACCTGCACGCCAAGTACGATGGCCTGGAGAATGAAGCGCTGGAAGCCGAACCGGTCCAGGTCACCGTGGCAGGCCGCATGATGTTGAAGCGTGTCATGGGCAAGGCGGCCTTCGCCACCCTGCAGGACGCCTCGGGCGTGCGCGCCGACGGCCGCATCCAGCTCTACGTGACCCGCGACGTCACCGGCGAAGAAGCCATGGCCGCTTTCAAGCACTATGACCTGGGCGATATCCTGGGCGCTGAAGGCACCCTCTTCAAGACCAAGACCGGCGAGCTGTCCATCAAGGTCACCAAGTTGAAACTCATCACCAAGTCGCTGCGCCCCCTGCCGGACAAGTTCCACGGCCTGGCCGACCAGGAAATGAAGTACCGCCAGCGCTACGTCGACCTGATCATGAGCGAAGAGACCCGCCGCACCTTCAAGGCGCGTACTGCGGCGATGTCGTCGATCCGCCGCTTCATGGAAACCAACGGTTTCATGGAAGTGGAAACCCCGATGCTGCACCCGATCCCGGGCGGCGCGGCGGCCAAGCCTTTCATCACCCACCACAATGCGCTGGACATGCAGATGTTCATGCGCATCGCCCCCGAGCTGTACCTGAAGCGCTTGGTGGTGGGCGGTTTCGAGCGCGTCTTCGAGGTCAACCGCAACTTCCGCAACGAAGGCGTCTCGCCGCGTCACAACCCCGAATTCACGATGATGGAGTTCTACGCCGCCTACGTGGATTACCAGTGGCTGATGGGCTTCACCGAACAGGTGATCCGCCAGGCCGCCATCGACGCCCACGGCACCGCGGTGCTGACCTACCAGGGCCGCGAGCTGGACCTGTCCAAGCCCTTCGACCGCCTGACCATCACCGGCGCGATCCTGAAGTACGCTCCGAACTACACCGAAGCGCAACTGGCCGACATCGACTTCCTGCGCACTGAACTCAAGAAGTTCGGCGTCAAGACCGACCAGGCCCCGCTGGCCGGTGCCGGCATCGGCGCGCTGCAACTGGCGCTGTTCGAAGAAACGGCCGAATCGCAGCTGTGGAACCCGACCTACATCATCGATTACCCGGTCGAAGTCTCGCCGCTGGCGCGCGCTTCCGACACGGTGGCCGGTATCACCGAGCGCTTCGAGCTCTTCATCACCGGCCGCGAGATCGCCAACGGCTTCTCCGAGTTGAATGACGCTGAAGACCAGGCCGCCCGCTTCCAGGCGCAAGTGGCCGCCAAGGACGCTGGCGATGAAGAAGCCATGTACTACGACGCCGACTACATTCGTGCCCTGGAATACGGCATGCCGCCGGCCGGTGGCTGCGGCATCGGCATCGACCGCCTCATGATGCTGATCACAGACTCGCCCAACATCCGCGACGTGATCCTGTTCCCGCACCTGCGCCGCGAAGACTGATCGTCACGCGGGACGGCGCTGCGCCGCTCCCGCGTTGGCGCATCCAGCCTTGCTGCCTCCGCATCCCGCCCGGGATGCGGAACCCCATCCTCCCTGCACGCCCCTCCCTTCCCGCCTGAAACGCCCCTCGATTGCTCCAGAGCAGCGTTGTCTTGCCGCAAACCCGTGTCCAGCCCGTCTGTTGCAGGATTACAAGTCCTTACAACTGACACAGAATCGGGATTTTTTTTGGCCCATGACCACTCCATAATCCAGTCATCCACTCATCAACGACAACAGAACAACTAGAGAGGTCATCATGGAAACCAATGCCAATACCAATACCCCGCAAAACCTGAACGCAAGCAACAACGCCGTGAGCCAGCCTTCCGCACCTGCTTCGTCGGGCCGGATTCATCCGCTGGTCGCCGGCGCCTCGGTGGCCGTGATCCTGGTCAGCCTGATCGGCGTGGCTGCGATGACGGGCCTGTTGCCCAGCTCCAAGAGCGCCAATTCGCCGCAGCAGGTCGCGGCCATGGAGCAAGCCGGCCAGGGTCAGCAACCGCTGGTGCAGCAGCAAGCTCCGCAATCCACCTCTTACCAGCCGCAACAGGGCGCCTACCAGGCCCCGGCAGCAGCACCCGTGGCCCAGCGCGCCGCGGCCGTCTGCAGCAGCTGCGGTGAAGTGATCGGCGTGCGTACCGTGCGCCACAGCGTCCCGACCAGCGGCGTGGGTATTGCTGGCGGTGCAGTGGTCGGCGGCCTGCTCGGCAACCAGATCGGTGGCGGTACCGGCCGTACCCTGGCCACCATCGCCGGTGCCGTCGGCGGCGGTTACGCCGGCAACGAAGTGGAAAAGAACGTGCGCTCCACCACCAGCTACGTCGTCGACGTGCGCATGGACAACGGGAAGACCCGCAGCTTCCCGCAAACCAGCGAAAACTGGCGTGTCGGCGACCAGGTGCGCGTGGTCAATGGCCGCCTGGAAGGTCGCGGCTAAGACCGACAGCCCCTTCGCCCGGTCTCCGGGCGCGAGCAAACAAGCCCTTCGAGTCCCCTCGACGGGCTTTTTCTTTGTTGTCGTTTAACCGCCCGGTATTTGTCTTTTGGTGCTGGATATGAAGATTTGTGCACCAATTGCGTCTTTACAACGTTATCCTGACATCAGATTGTCATTTTCCTGCCGGATGGCATGTCAGGCCACCCTTACCCGGCGTTTCCGGGAAGGCAATTGATAAACGCTGGCAACATTCCAACGAGGCAGTTAGACTTTCGCGAAAAGTCATCCGCCTGGACGGCAGCGGAGTTGGTAGTCGGGAAACAGAACGCTGAAGCGTCGACCCGCTTACTCGTACTGAACGGGGGGCGAAGAATTCGCCAGGCGGCGCCCACGGGGCGCGAAAAGCGTTTGAAGATTTATGGACTCACTGTCATCCACCGATACCAGCAGCCCGGCCAGCACAGCGGCCGAGCCTGCCGAGCAACGTCAACCCGAAGAACGACATGGCGGCCCGCACAAGGAGCATGCGGTCATCCTGCTGCACGGCCTGTGCGGCTCGCAGCTGGAAATGGGGTCCATCCCCAAGCAGCTGAAGAAGGCTGGCTGCACCGTCATCCCGCTCAACATCGACAATTATTCCGCTGCCCTGACCAATCCGCGCGTCTCACCCAATTGGGAAGACTGGTGCGCCGTGGTCGAAAGCCGCGTGGCGCGCCTGAAGGAAGAATTCCGTACCGTCTCGTTGTGCGGCCTGTCCATGGGCGCCACGCTGGCGCTGGCCGTGGCGGCGCGCAGCAAGGAACTGCTGTCGGTGGTACTGCTCTCGCCGGTGCTGCAATACGATGGCTGGTCAGTGCCCTGGTACTGGAAAATGCTGACCGTGGTCTATGACATGGGCGTGCGCAACTGGTCCTACAAGGAAAGCGAACCCTACGGCATCAAGAATTACGAAATGCGCCGCCGTGTGGCCGCCGCACTGGAGAAGGATGGCGTGGCTGCCGTCGGTGCCGCTTCGATCCCGGCACGCCACCTGCGCGCCGCCCTGCGCATGATCGCGTTCGTGCGCAAGTCCCTGCCCCTGGTCCGCACCGATACCCTGATCATTCACTCCATCGACGATGAAACCGCATCGCCGCGCAATGCCGAGCTGATCCTGCAACAGATCAACGCCGAGGTACGCAAGGTGGTATGGCTGGGCGACTGTT
>NZ_DBIC01000310.1:0-18816 GCF_002296545.1 Herbaspirillum sp. UBA812
GCAACCGCTGGAAGTGGGCATGCAGTTCGAAGGTTCGCCCGATGACGACAGCGAAGAGTCGGTCATCTTCACCGTCACCGAAGTGGCGGACGGCAAGGCCGTGCTCGATGGCAACCACCCGCTGGCCGGCATCGCGCTGCGCTTTGAACTGGCGGTCACCGAAGTGCGCGCTGCCTCCGAAGAAGAAGTGGCCCACGGTCACGTCCACGGTGCCCACGGCCACCATCATCACCACGATGATGAAGATGAAGGCGACGCCGGCGACCACTTCCGCAGCCAGCCGCTGAACTGATCGCTGAATTCTGATCGCAGCGCCGCAAGCCGATCCCGGAAATCGGGATTTTCCTTCCGGCGACCATGCAAAAACGCCCGCAGATGCGCTCTGCGGGCGTTTTTCTTCATTTAAACCGTAAACATCCGTTTACCGGCAAGGGTCTGGTACCTGGCATCGGGCAGCTAGCGCCGTTCTCCATCCGCGTCGGCCACCGCAAACAGCTGTGGCAGATGGTCATCCACCACCACCTTGAGCCAGCGCTCACCCACGCCCACACTGCCCAGGTTGCCGGTCCAGAGGATATGGGCGGGTGCCTTGTTCTTGCCGCCCTGGGCATGTACCACCAGCACCCGCCCCTGGAACTTGCCGGCAAGCTCGGAGAACAGCTTGCGCGTCTCGGCAAAGCCGTCGCGCTGGGTGCGGAAGAAGGAACGCTTGGGCGGCGGACCGAAGGGATTGCCATCACTGAAGAAGACGATGGCCGCGCTCTTCTTCAAGGCAGCAAAGGCGAACAGGTGCTGCAGCCAGTTGCGGTTGGCGATGAGGCGGTCCTCGAACTCGTTGTTGCGGCCGCCATCGAGCAGGAAGTGATTGTTGGCCGCCGGCAGGTTCACGGTGGCAAAGAGCACGTTGCCGATTTCCCAGCGGGTGTTCTCGGCATAGCTGCGGAACTTGGGCGTGAGCGACTGGCGCAGCATCGGCAGCCGGCTCGCGCCCAGCGAGAATTCACTGGCATAGAAGATCTCGCGCATGCGGGCCAGGCGTTCGATGGCGTCCGAGCGGTTCTCGCGGTCGCGGCAGGTGATCCAGTCGCTGCCAGCCAGCGACACGAAGATGCCGTTCTGTGCCTGCGAGAGCATCTCGTGGCGCTCGGCATAGAGCGCGTCATCACAGCTTTCGGAGGGAGATTTGATGCCATTGACCACCACGAAGGCCAGGTTGTCGGCATCGGTCTCGGTCAGGGCCTGGCGCAGCGCCTGGTCGCCCTTGACGCCGGGCGCGGCATGGTTGATCACGCCGAACGAGAAATCCTGCCCGGCAGCCCGCGCCGCACCGCCCGCCATCAGGATGGCAGCGGTGAAGCAGGTGCACAGCAGGATGCGTCGGATCGGGCGGATCGGCATGCAGTCTCTCTGCGGTTCAAAGGGCGGCACGAAGCCGGCGTCCCCGTGGTGTTGTTATTGTCCCCGGCTCAGGGCCTTCAACTGGTAGAGCGCGTCCAGCGCCTGGCGCGGCGTCAAGGCATCGGGGTCGATGCCGTCCAGCGATTGCAGCAGCGCCTGGGCCAGCGGATCGGGTTCGACCGCGCTGACGGGATTGCGTTCATGGTCCGCTTCTTCAGTTTCCGCTTGCGTTTCCATGAAGGAAGGGGCGCTGAACAGGTCGAACTGCGGCGTCGGCTGCATGGACTGGCTTTCCAGCGCCGACAGATGCTTGCGCGCCGCGCGGATCACCGGGGCCGGCACCCCCGCCAGCTGCGCCACCTGCAGCCCGTAGCTCTGCGAGGCCGGGCCGCTCTGCACGGCATGCAGGAACACGATGCTGTCCTTGTGCTCCACGGCCGACAGGTGCACGTTGGCCGCCGTCGGGTGGATCTCGGGCAGTTGCGTCAGTTCGAAGTAGTGGGTCGCAAACAGCGTGAAGCTGCGCGTCACGTCGATGAGGTGCTTGGCAATCGCCCAGGCCAGGGCCAGGCCGTCGAAGGTCGAGGTGCCGCGTCCGACCTCATCCATCAGCACCAGCGAATGTTCGGTGGCGTTGTTGAGGATGGAGGCCGATTCGGTCATCTCCACCATGAAGGTGGAGCGGCCCCCGGCCAGGTCATCGGCCGCGCCGATGCGGGTGAAGATGCGGTCGATCGGTCCGATCACCGCGCTGGTGGCGGGCACGAAGCTGCCCACGTAGGCCAGCAGCGTGATCAGCGCCACCTGGCGCATGAAGGTCGATTTACCGCCCATGTTGGGACCGGTGATGAGTAGCAGCTTGCGCTCGGCGGCGAGCTGGCAGTCATTGGCGATGAAGCGTTCGATCTGGTTTTCCACCACCGGATGGCGGCCTTGCTCGATCTGGATGCAGGGCTCATCGACCAGTTGCGGCGCGCACCAGTTGTTGCGCACGGCATGGTCGGCCAGGGCCACCAGAGTGTCGAGCTGGGCCAGGGCGTGGGCGATGGATTGCAGGCGCACGATATGCGCGCCCATGTCATTGAGCAGCTGTTCGTAGAGGAATTTTTCGCGCGACAGTGAACGTTCCTGCGCCGAGAGCGCCTTGTCCTCGAAGGCCTTCAGCTCGGGGATGATGTAGCGTTCGGCATTCTTCAGGGTCTGGCGGCGGCGATAGTCTTCCGGCACCTTGTCGGTCTGGCCGTGGGTGACCTCGATGTAGAAGCCATGCACCTTGTTGTATTCCACGCGCAGGTTGGCGATGCCGGTGCGTTCACGCTCGCGCGCTTCCAGTTCCAGCAGGTACTGGCCGGCGTTTTCCGACAGGCCGCGCAGCTCGTCCAGTTCAGCGTCGTAGCCGCGCGCGATCACGCCGCCGTCGCGCACCATGGCGGCGGGCTCCAGCATGATGGCGCGTTCCAGCAGGTCCAGACATTCCACGGGCGTGGCCAGGTCTTCGTGCAACTTGCCCAGCAGCGGTGCTTCAGCGTCGCGGCCGCACATCTCCACGTAAGCACGCAATGAACCCAGCTGCTGCAGGCCGCTGCGCAAGCCCGCCAGGTCGCGCGGACGGGCCGAGAGCAGGGCGATGCGGGTGGTGATGCGTTCGATGTCGGGCACGGCCGCCAGCGTGGCCGACAGGCCCGAGCAGGCATCGGTGCGCATCAGTGCATTGATGGCGGCATGGCGTTCGCGCGCGACTTGCTGGTCGCGCAGGGCGTGATGCAGCCAGTGGCGCAGCAGGCGCGAGCCCATCGCGGTACGGCAGTGGTCCAGCGTGGAGAACAGCGTCGGGGCCAGGGCATTGGCATCCTGCGCGCGGATGGTTTCGGTCAGTTCCAGGTTGCGGCGGGTGGCGGCATCCAGGCCGATGAATTCATTTTCGGATTCGACGGTGAGCGTGCGCACGTGCTGCAGGCCGCGTCCCTGGGTCGATTGCGCATAGCGCAGCAGGGCACCGGCGGCACAGATGGCCGGGCCCAGGCCATCGGCACCGAAGCCGTGCAGGGTGGCCACGCCCAGTTGATCGAGCAGGGCCTTCTCGCTGCTGGGCTGGTCGAAATGCCAGTCCGGTACCGTCACGGCGCGGTTGGGCAGGAGCGGCTCGCACTGCCCCAGCTGACCATCGGCCACCAGCACCTCGGCGGCCGAGATGCGTTCCAGTTCCTGCTTTACGCGGCCATCGAGCAAGGTGCTCTCGACCGTGAATTCCATCATCTTCAGCGCGCCGCTGGCCATGGACAGCCAGGCCAGTCCGACCTGCATCTGCTTGCGCGACTTGGAGGGCAGCAGCTGCATGGCCAGCAGGCAGCGCTCGGATTTCTCGGGCAAGAGGTCGGAATCGGTCAGGGTGCCGGGCGTGACGACCCGCACCACTTTGCGCTCCACCGGCCCCTTGCTGGTGGCCGGGTCGCCGATCTGTTCGCAGATCGCCACCGATTCGCCGAGCTTGATCAGGCGCGCCAGGTATTGCTCGACCGAGTGGAAGGGCACGCCCGCCATCTTGATCGGGTTGCCGTTGGAGGAGCCGCGCTGGGTGAGGGTGACGCCCATCAGGCGCGAGGCCTTTTCGGCATCCTCGAAGAAGAGTTCATAGAAATCGCCCATCCGGTAGAACACCAGCGTGTTGGGATGGTCGGCCTTGATGCGCAGGTACTGCTGCATCATTGGCGTGTGGGCGGCGAGGTCTTTGGTCATGAGTCTGGGTGGCGATGCGGGGATCGCTTCTTGCAAGTTCGGGAATGCAGGGCCGCGCGGGCGGGCCACGGTGTCATCAGGCCACGGCGGGCGGCGGGAAGTCAGCCTAGCGGCCGCGCCGGGCGGGCCGCCATAAATCAAAAATGCGGACCGTGGTCCGCATGCTTGAGCCGGGATTGTACGCGCATTGGGGGAGTGCAGCCAAGGGTAGCGCCCTGCATGGGGCTGAAGCAGGACAAAGAAGCGAGCGCATGTCCAGAAAGTTCGATTTTTTTGACTGTTCAATCAAGCCTTGGGCCCAAAAAAACAGGCGGCCACCGAAGTGGCCGCCTGCCCAGTCCGCAGGGGGGAGACGGACTGTGGGGGAGAGCTTGTCGATCAGTGCGCCGAGCTCGTATCGGCCACCCGTGTCGGTTTCGGTGCCAGCCATACCGCCAGCGCCGCCAGCGAGAAGGACACCGCCGCCATCATGAAGATGTGGTTGGTGGCCAGCATCACGGCCTGGTTCTGCACCGTCTGCGCCAGCGAGCCCGTGGCCTGCTCGGCACTCATGCCCGAGGCCATCATGGCATTGACCGCATCGCCACTGCGGTCGACCAGGCCGGACAGTTCGGCGTGGAAGTAGGTAGCGTCGTTTTCCCAGCTGGTATTGACGATGGAGGTCGCAATCGCCCCGGCCATGGTGCGGCAGAAGCTCATCAGGCCGGCCGCCGATGCGGTCTCTTCCTCGTTCACGCTGGAGAGCGCCAGGCCGGTGAGCGGCACGAAGAACAGCGGCAGTCCGATCCCCTGCAGGAACAAGGGCCAGCCGATCTGGAAGAACGACATGTCGGTGTTGTTGAAGGCCCGCAGGAAGGTGATGAAGCCCAGCCAGGTCACGCCGATGCAGACCAGCTTGCGCGCATCGACGGTGGTGGACATCTTGGCCACCATGGGTGCGGTCAACACGGCCAGGATGCCGGTCAGCGCCGAAATGCAGCCCGACCATGTGGCGGTGTAGCCCATGTAGCCCTGCAGCCAGAGGGGTGTCAACACCACCGAGCCGAAGAAGGCACCGAAGGCCAGGCAGATGGTGGTCACGCTGGCGGTGAAGCCGCGATGGCGGAACACCCGCAGGTCGACGATGGGATTGTGCTCGGTCAGCTCCCAGATCAGGAAGGCGATGAAGAACACCACGGCGGTCACGGCCAGCAGCACGATCTCGGTGGAGGCGAACCAGTCCTTCTCCTTGCCTTCATCGAGCATCAACTGCAGGGCGGCCACCCACACCACCATCAGGATCAGCCCGACGCGGTCGATGGGCAGCTTGCTGGTCTTGGTCTCGAAGCGCTTGAGCATGCGCCAGCCGAGATAGCCGCAGATCAGCGCCACCGGCACGTTGATCCAGAAGATGTAGGGCCAGCTGTACTGGTCGCACAGCACCCCGCCCAGGATCGGGCCGGCAATCGGTGCCACCAGCGTGGTCATGGCCCACAGGCCCACGGCGGCCGGCGCTTTTTCCTTGGGGAAGATGCGCAGCAGCAGGGTTTGCGACAGCGGCATCAGCGGACCACCGGCCAGGCCCTGCATGACGCGGAAGGCGATCAGCATGCCCAGCGAATTGGCCAGTCCGCACAGGGCCGAGAACAACCCGAACATCACCATCGACAGGATGAACACGCGCACCGTGCCGAAGCGATTGGCCAGCCAGCCGGTCAGGGGCACGGTGATGGCTTCGGCCACCGCATAGGGCCTGATGACGTAGGTGCCCTGGCTGGTCGAGGCGCCCAGCGCCCCGGCGATGGTCGAGACCGAGACGTTGGCAATGGTGGTGTCGAGCACCGCGATGAAGTTGGCGGCGGCCAGCAGGATGCCGGCGCCCACCAGCTGGCCGCCGGTCAGCGGGGCCTCGAAGAGGCCGGGCTGGGCGGCAGGCTTGGGGGCGGGCAGGTCGCCCGCCGCTGCGCTTGTTGTGGATGACATGATGAGTCTTTCCTTGTGCTCGCCGGATTACAGCGCGCCGGCCCGGGTCTCGGTGCTGGCCGACTTGGGCTGGACGTCACCGGCCTGCATCTGGCCGCGCGTATCGATCTCCACCACCATCGACAGGCCCACCGACAGCGGACGCTGCGCCAGTTCCTTGGGATCCAGCGAGATGCGCACCGGCAGGCGCTGCACCACCTTGATCCAGTTGCCGGTGGCGTTCTGCGCCGGGATCACCGCAAAGGCCGAACCGGTACCACCGGAGAGGCCGGTGACCACGCCGTGGTATTCCACCGAGCCGCCATAGATGTCCGCCTTCATGGTCACCGGCTGGCCGATGCGTACCTTGGTCAGTTGTCCTTCCTTGAAGTTGGCATCCACGTGCATCTGCTGCAGCGGTACCACCGACAGCAGGCTGGCACCGCTCTGCACGCGCTGGCCGACCTGCACCTGGCGGCGGGCAATGACGCCGTCCACCGGGGCGCGCAGCACGGTGCGTTCGAGATCCAGCTTGGCCTGATCCAGCTTGGCGCGGGCCAGGACCACTTCCGGGTTGTCGTCCACGGTGGTATCGGCCGTCAGTACGGTACTGGCCTTTTGCGCACCCTGGGTCGCCTTGATGTTGGCGCGGGACTGCACTTCGGCAGCTTCAGCGGCTTTCAGGTTGGCCTGGGCGGTCAGCAGGGCAGTGCGCGCATTGCTCAATTCTTCACCTGACACCGAACCCGACTTGGCCAGTGCCTCGCGGCGCTGCAGGTCGATCTCGGCGCGCTTCATATCGGCCTGCGCCGACAGCAACTGGGCACTGGCACGCTTCTGCTCGGCCTCGCGGGCCAGCACCTGGGCGGCCAGGCCGGCATCGTTGGCGAAGTAGCCCTTGACCTTGCGCTCGGTGCGGTCCAGGTCGGCGGCGGCCTGGTCCACGGCCAGCTTGGCATCGGCATCATCGATGCGCACCAGCACGTCGCCCTTCTTGACGGCCTGGGTATCGACCACGTCAACGGCAGCCACGATGCCATTGATGGCCGGGGTGACCGTGGCCACTTCAGTTGCGGTGTAGGCATTGTCGGTCTCGACGTAGCGCGAGCCGATCAGGTACCAGTAGGTGCCATAGCCGATGGCGGCGATGGCGACCACGCCGCCGAAGATGGCAAAGAGCTTCTTGCGCTTTTGCGCAGCGGCGGCCTTGGTGGCCGCTTCATTGCGCTGACGGTTTTCTTCGGCCAGGGTGTGGGCCGCTTGGGAATCGCTGTGGGACATGATGTTCAACCTTTCGCTTGCTGTTCGGTGTGGGGCGCGGTGGCGCTGTCTTGGCTCTTGCTGTCGTCGGCGGCGCGGTAGCCGCCGCCCAGGGCGCGCACCAGCGCGACATCCAGGGTGAACAGGCGCGAGCGCAGGTCGGAGAGCTGGCGCAGGTTGCTGATGAGCGTGTCCTGCGCATTGAGCACGTCCAGGTAAGTGTTGAGGCCGCCGTTGTAGCGGTTGCTGACGATGCGATAGGCCTCTTCTGCTGCGTCGGCTGCAGCTTGTACGTCCTGCAGTCGTCCGGCCAGGGCCTTCTCGCTCACGCCGACGTCGGCCACATCCTGCAGGGCCTGTGTGACGGCCTGGTCATAGTTGGCCACGGCTTCGTCATAGCTGGCGCTGGCCGAGCGGAATTGTCCGCGCAGGCGGCCGCCATTGAAGATGGGCAGCGAGATCGCCGGGCCGAAGCTGCCGATGTCGGAGCCGCTGCGGGTAAGCATGTCGATGCCCAGCGACTGGAAGCCGAAGTAGGCCGACAGGTTCACATTCGGATAGAAGGCAGCACGCGCCACCTTGATCTGCTTGCCTGCCGCTTCGGCACGCAGGCGCGCGGCCACGATGTCGGGACGACGGCCCAGCAGTTCCACCGGCAGTTGCGCGGGCAGGCCGAAGGGCTTGGACAGGTCGATCTGCGGACGCGCCAGCTGCAGGCCGCGATCCGGGCCGGCCCCGGCCAGTGCGGCCAGCTTGTTGCGTTGCAGGGCGATGGATTCGTCGGTGGCTTTGAGGTCGGCCTGGGCAATGGCGCGGCGCGCTTCCATCTGCTTGACCGAGCCACGCGTCTCCAGCCCGTTGGTGAAGCGCTGGTTGAACAGGTCCAGGGTTTCTTCACGCACCTTGAGCGCGGCTTCATTGGTATCGCGCTGGGCGTAGAGCTGGGCCAGGTCGGCGTAGGCCGAGGCAATCGAGGTGGCCAGGGTGATGCGCGCCTGGGCGGCATCGGCCCGGCTGGCTTCCAGTTCGGAGGTGGCCGCCGCCAGCGCGGCGCGGTTCTTGCCCCAGAAATCGATTTCGTAGCTGAAGTCCAGCGTGGCGCGGGTTTCGTTGTTGTAGCCCTTGGGCACGAAGTCCGGTGGCACGCCATTGTTGTAGGACTGCTTCATGCGGTCCAGCGAGGCATTGCCGCTCACCTGCGGATAGAGTGCCGCACCTTGCTGCTGGGCCGTGCCCTCGGCCTTCATCAGGCGGGCCTTGGCCACGGCCATGGAGGGCGCGCTTTGCAGGGCTTCGGCGATGAGGCCGTTGAGTTGGGCGTCACCGTAGACCGTCCACCACTGGTCGCTCGGCCAGGCGGTCTGCACGGCCGTGGCGGCCAGGGTCTGGCTGCTCTGGTATTGGTCGATGGACTTGGGTTCGGCGCGCGCACCGAGATCGGTGAAGGAAGCACAGCCGGCCATGAGCGCCGCTGTCAGCACGGCCGCCGAGACTGCCGCCGTCCGCCGCCACGGCAGGGTAGGCCGCTCGGACCGCAGCGCCGGATAGGGCGCGCGCTGGTCGGGGAGAGATGAGTTCTTGTTCATTTGCGTGGAGAGTGGAGTGA
This sequence comes from Herbaspirillum sp. UBA812, assembly GCF_002296545.1. Classification (NCBI taxonomy): domain Bacteria; kingdom Pseudomonadati; phylum Pseudomonadota; class Betaproteobacteria; order Burkholderiales; family Oxalobacteraceae; genus Herbaspirillum; species Herbaspirillum sp. UBA812. The sequence continues at coordinate 8,942 of NZ_DBIC01000310.1, forward strand.
ACGACTGAATCAGAAAATCAGGTGTTTATTAACTGTACAGTTCAGTATAGTATTGGCTTTCATGAAGTGTCAAGGCGCTTTGCGATAAATTGCTCGTCTTTTCGCGGCATTGCCGCAACAGGTTTTTTTGGCCGCGATTTGAGGGCAATCAGGCGGCTTTCGGCGGCATCGTCGCCTATAATTCGGGATTGGCCGGTTTTCTGGCCGGCATTACAGGACAATCATGCGCAAGAAGAGTGAAGAACGGCGGCAGCAGATGATCGACATCGCTGCCGAGGTATTCAACGAAATCGGTTTCGAAGGCGCCTCCATGGCGGAAATCTCGGCCCGTATCGGGGGCTCCAAGGCCACGCTGTACAACTATTTCAGCTCCAAGGAAGAGATCTTCGTGGAGGTGATGATCAAGCAGGTGGGTTGCCAGTTTGAAGAATTGTTCATGGCCTTGCGTAACGAAGACGAAGTACGCGCAGGTTTATTGCGGCTGGCGAATCATTATCTGGGCGTGGTGTTCCGGCCGGAGATTGTGGCGGTGAAGCGGCTGGGGATGTATTACGCCGGCAAGTCGGAACTGGGGCCGCTCTTGTACGAGCGCGGACCCAAACGTGGCTGGACGCGCATTGCCGATTTTCTGAAGGTCAAGATGGACGAGGGCAAGCTGCATGCGGGCGATCCCTGGATTGCCGCCATGCAGTTCCGGGCGCTGATCGAAGCAGAATGGATGGACGTGCGCATGCTCAATGTGGTCACCGAGATTCCGCCGGATCAGCTGCGGACTTCGGCGGAGCGGGCGGTGGAGGCTTTCCTTTATCTTTATCAGCCGCGCTGAGGGGATTCAGCAGCACTCGGTGACCCGGGCGACTGCAAGGCGGGTGTCGGTCAAGTCATCCAAGCAGAGCATTCAATCGCTACTTCTCGCTATGCGACTCTTTGCCCAGTACATTTCGCGGGCCTTGACCAAGCTGTCTTCCATTTCCATTGTCTGGAAACTTTCTTTGCAGCGCTCGCAGGAGAAATATTGCACCGGTACGATGAACGTCTCTCCTTTGAATGTGCGGTTTTCCGTCGAGACGACATAGTGAACAGTTCCTTGACCGGCACAGGTCGGGCAAATGTTAAAGGGCTTCATAGGCTTCGCACATTCCTCGGCAGACCAGAATTGATCCGGCCTGGATCTTCCTTTAATTCACGCTTCCACGCATGCGAAAAAGTTGGATCAATGGTCACAAAATGAAGTCTCTCAGAAAAACCGGGCTTGCCTCAACGGCAAGCCCGGCTTCCCCCGAATCGGGACCGATATGAATGAATTCAGCGCTGATGCACCCGCACCCCCGCCGAATAAGTCGCGGCGATGGCACGGTCGTCACCCAGGATGGCCAGTGCGAACAATTGTTCCTCCAGGCTGTCGGTGGTAGCACTGCGGCGCGCCAGCAAGGGTGTGGCCTGCGGATCGAGCACGATGAAGTCGGCGTCACAGCCCGGCGTGAAGCTGCCGATGGTACCTTCCAGCTGAAGCGCGCGGGCACCGCCCAGCGTAGCCAGATAGAACATGCGCTGCGCCGGCAGGTAGGTGCCGCCCATGCGCGCAACCTTGTAGAGCTCGTTCATGGTTTGCAGCATCGAGAAACTGGTGCCGCCGCCCACGTCAGTGGCCAGCGACAGCGGCACGCGCGCCGCATCGGCACGGGCAAAATCGAACAGGCCGCTGCCCAGGAACAGGTTGGACGTCGGGCACAAGGTGGCGGCCGATTGCGTGGCCGCCATGCGGGCGCGATCCTGGTCGTCCAGCCAGATGCAGTGCGCATACAGCGCACGCTGGCGCATCAGGCCGTAGCCGTCATACACGTCCAGGTAGCTGCGGGCATCGGGATAGAGTTCCTTCACCCATTTCACTTCATCCGTATTTTCGGCCACGTGGGTTTGTATATACGTGTCCGGATACTGCGCCGCCAGCTCGCCGGCCAGCTTCATCTGTTCATGGGTGGAGGTCGGTGCAAAGCGCACGGTGATGGCGTAATGCTGGCGTCCCTTGTTGTGCCAGCGCCCGATCAGCTCCTCGCTCTCGCGCACGCCCGACTCGGCCGTATCACGCAGGAAATCCGGTGCATTGCGATCCATCAGGCACTTGCCGGCCACCATGCGCAGGTTGCGTGCATGGCTGGCCGCGAAGAAGGCATCCACCGACTGCGGATGCACCGTGCAATACACGGCCGCACTGGTGGTGCCGTTGCGCAGCAGTTCGGCCAGGAAGAAATCGGCCACCTCGCAGGCGTGTTCCGGCTGCTGGAAGCGGCGCTCGGCCGGGAAGGTGTAGTTGTCCAGCCAGGGCAACAAGCCCGGCGCGGGCGAACCGATGATGTCGGTCTGCGGATAGTGGATGTGGGTGTCGATGAAGCCGGGGCAAAGGATCTTGCCGCGCAGGTCTTCGATGGCGGTGCCGGGCGGCAGGGTAGCGGCCAGCGTGGCGTAGTCGCCGGCGGCCTGGATCTTGCCGTCTTGCACCAGCAGCAGGCCATCGCTGTGCCATTGGGTGGCGTGTTCGTCGAAGGCGGGATCGTTGGTGAAATACAGCAGGCTGGCGCGGTAGGCTTGCAGGGTTGGGCTCATGGTGTTTCCTCGATGCAGGCGGCGCCGCGCGCACGGACGCGGGCCGTCGATTCAGTGGTCATCATACTGGAAGGCATCGTCGTGACGATGCTTTCCGTGTTGCGAGAGTGGAATCGAAGGGGAATCCGGTGCGATCAGCCAAAACGTGTCGACAGGATTCCCGGAAGGGGTGACGGCAGGGTGTTCCTTCAGCCTCTGCCGTCCAGAGCGTGTGTGGCCAGACTCAGTGGCCATGCCTTGGGTTTGGGTTGGGTAAAGCGCAGTTCCCACAGTTGCATCAGTTGCGCCACCACCGCAATGGCGATGCTGGCAGGCTCCTTGCCATAGATGCCGGGGATGCCGATGGGGCAGGTCATGCGTTCCAGCTGCGCCGCCGAGAATCCGCGTTCAGACAGGCGATGCTCGAACTGCTTGCGCTTGGTGATGGACCCGATCAGCCCGAACCACGCCGCATCTTCACGCTTGAGGATGCGTTCGCTCAGTTGCTGGTCGAGGGCGTGGCTGTGGGTCATCACGAGATAATACGCGCCGGGTTCGGCCATGTCGACCGCGGCATTGGGCACGTCCGTGGCCTCGATGCGGATCTGCGGCGGCAGGCCGGGGGGAAACATGTCCTCGCGCTCATCCACCCACAGCACCCGGCAAGGCAGGGTCGACAAGACCTTGACGATGGCCGCCCCCACATGGCCGGCGCCGAACAGCACCACCTGCGGCTGATGTGCCCGGCACAGGTCGAGCAGCCAGCGGCGGCCCTGGTCGTCGCGCACCAGCTGTGTCTGGCGTGCGTGCCGTATGATCTCCGGCGGCATGCCGAGGCCGGATGCATCGTTCTCCAGCAGTTGCTGGGGCGCGTCGTGATCCAGCGGCAAGGCGCGCCAGCGGTCAGTGCCGCTGCACCAGGCCTGTTCCAGCGCCTGCCAGGTGCGCAAGGAGGTGGCCCCGGCATCGATGCGCTCGAAGCAGAGAAACACCACACCGCCGCAACACTGTCCCAGGCTCGGTCCGAGCGCGATGCGTTCCAGCCGTCGCTGATCGGCCAGCGCGTCGGAATCCGCCGCCAGCATGGCCCGCGCGATCTGCGCCGCACGCCATTCGAGGTGGCCACCGCCGATGGTGTCGAACTGGCCCTCGGCGGTGTAAAGCATGCGTGCGCCCGGCTCGCGCGGGGTTGATCCCTGGATCTGGGCCACCGTCACCAGCACTGCCGAGACGCTTTCCTGCTGCATCCGGCGTAATGCGCTCAACCATGTGCTCATGATGTTTCTCCGCCGCGTATTACTGGGTGAGCGTGGCCGCGCGCACGGCATCGACCGCATCGAGGATGGCCTCGCTGGTGGCCGGTGCGCGCAGCGGCGGATTGACGCGATGCCCGCCCACCGACGAGACCGCATCGCGGATCGCCAGGAACACCGAGAACGGCAGCAGCAGCGGCGGTTCACCGACCGCCTTGGAGCGGTGGATGGTGTCGGACACATTGCTGTTGGCATACAGTTCCGTGCGGAAGGCTTCCGGACAATCCGAGATGGCCGGGATCTTGTAGGTGGAAGGGGCATGCGTCATCAGCTTGCCGTCCTTGTTCCACCACAGTTCCTCGGTGGTCAGCCAGCCCATGCCCTGGATGAAACCGCCTTCGACCTGGCCGATGTCCAGCGCCGGGTTCAGGCTTTCGCCAGCGTCATACAGCAGGTCGGCCTGCAGCAGTTTCCATTCGCCGGTGAGGGTATCGATCACCACTTCCGACACCGCCGCCGCATAGGCGAAATAGAAGAAGGGATGGCCGTGCATGCGCTTGGCATCCCAATGCACCTTCGGTGTGGAATAGAAACCGTCGGACCACAGCTGCACCCGTTGCAGGTATGCCTTCATCACCAGTTCGACGAAGGGCAGGGATTGCTCTCCCGCCAGCACCAGGCCATCGGCAAAGCGCACCGTTGCGGCCTCCACGCCAAAATGACGAGCCGCCACATCGGCCAGCCGTGCGCGGATCTGCAGGGCAGCATCCTGCGCTGCCTTGCCGTTGAGGTCGCTGCCGGTGGAGGCGGCGGTGGCCGAGGTGTTGGCGATCTTGCTGGTATCGGTGGCGGTGCAGCGCACCTTCTCCAGCGGCACGCCCAGGGCGTTGGCCACTACCTGCGCGACCTTGGTGTTCAAGCCCTGGCCCATCTCGGTACCACCGTGATTGACCAGCACCGAGCCATCGGTGTAGACGTGCACCAGCGAGCCGGCCTGGTTCAGGTGCGGCACGTTGAAGGAAATGCCGAACTTCACCGGCGTGAGCGCCAGGCCTTTTTTCAACACCGTGCTGCCCGCATTGAACTCGGCCACGGCGCGGCGGCGTTCTTGATAACGGCTGCTGCGTTCGAGCTGATCGACCAGGCCATGGATGACGTTGTCTTCCACCTTCTGGCCGTAGTGAGTGACGTTGCGTGCCTCCGGTCCCTCGGCATCGCTGGGCCCGTAGAAATTGTTGCGGCGGATCTCCAGTGGATCGCGTCCCAGGTTGCGGGCGATGTCGTCGAGGATGTACTCGATGGCCAGCGCACCCTGCGGTCCGCCGAAGCCACGGAAGGCGGTATTGGATTGCGTGTTGGTCTTGCCGCACATGGCGTGGATTTCCACGTCCGAGAGATAGTAGGCATTGTCGAAGTGGCAGACCGCGCGCGTGGCCACCGGGCCGGACAGGTCGGCCGAGAAACCGGCGCGCGAGATCATGTCGATCTTGGCCGCAAGGATGCGCCCGTCATCGTCATACCCGATCTCGTAATCATAGGCAAAGCAGTGGCGCTTGCCGGTGACCATCATGTCGTCGTCACGGTCGGCGCGCAGCTTCACCGGTCGCCGCAGCTTGGCCGCTGCAACGGCCGCAGCGCAAGCCCACAGCGCCGATTGCGATTCCTTGCCGCCGAAGCCGCCGCCCATGCGCCGGCATTCCACCAGCACATCGTGCGAAGCCAGTTTCAGGACGGTGGCAATGTGGTGCTGCATCTCGCTGGGGTGCTGGGTCGAGCAATACACGTGCATGCCGCGTCCCTCCTTGGGGATGGCATAGGAGATCTGTCCTTCCAGATAAAACTGTTCCTGCCCGCCCACATCGAACTGCCCGCGCAGCTTGTGCGGTGCCAGCGCCAGCGCCACTGCCGGTTCGCCGCGCGAGAGATGCATCGGCGGCAGCACGTAGGATTGCGCCGCATGGGCATCACGCGGGGTCAGGATGGGCGGCAGTTCTTCGTAGTCGATCACGGCCAGGCGCGCCGCGCGGCGGGCCTGGTCATGGCTGTCGGCCACCACGATGAAGACCGGCTGGCCCACGTATTGCACCAGGCCATCGGCCAGTACCGGGTCGTCATGGATGATGGCACCGCATTCGTTTTCGCCCGGGATATCGGCAGCGGTGAAGACGGCACGCACCCCCGGAGCGGCCTTGACCTTCTCCAGGTCGATGCCGCGCACCCGTGCATGGGCCTTCTGCGACAGGCCCAGCGCCGCATGCAGGGTGCCGTGCAGTTCGGCGATGTCGTCGGTATAGGTGGCTTCGCCGGTCACGTGCAGGATTGCCGATTCATGCGGATGCGGCTTGCCCACGGTGGCCCAGTCCTTGGGCGGTTGCACCAGGGTGTTGAGGAATTGTTCGGTTTGCTTGTTCATGCGGTTCTCCTGCAGGTTCGGTCCAAGGGCTTCACGCGGCGCTGACCGCGAAGGCGCGCACATCCTGGCGCGCCAGGGGCGCATCGGTGCGCGTTTCCAGCCAATAGCGATAGAGCAGGTTCTGCGCCGTGCGCAAGCGATAGGCGGCGCTGGCCCGCATGTCCGACAGCGGTGCGTAATCCTGCGCCAGGGCGGCCATGGCTGCCTGCACTTGCGCTTCGCTCCAGGTGCCGCCTTGCAGCAGCGCTTCGGCGTGGGCCGCGCGCTTTGGGGTGGCGGCCATGCCGCCGAAGGCGATGCGCGCCTCGGCGATGGTGTCGCCGTCCATGCGCAGCGCGAAGGCGGCGCAGACTGCAGAGATGTCCTGGTCGAAGCGCTTGGAGAGTTTGTAAACCCGGAAGCGCACGTCCTTGCGCGGCAGCGGGATGCGCACGGCCTGCACCACTTCATCGGGCTGCAGGGCCGACTTCTGGTAAGCCAGGTAGAAATCTTCCAGCGGCATGACGCGCTGGCCACGCACGCTGGCCAGCACGATCTGCGCGCCCAGTGCGATCAGCCAGGGCATGGAGTCGCCGATGGGCGAACCGTTGGCGACGTTGCCGCCCAGCGTGCCGGCATTGCGCACGGGCAGGGAGGCGAAGCGCTGCCACAGTTCCGACAGCTCTTCCGGATAATGGCGCGCGGCTTCGGCGTAAGCCTCTTCCAGCGAGACGCCGGCGCCGATCTCCAGCATGCCGTCCTGCACCTGCATGGCGCGCAGTTCTTCCACGCGGCCGATATAGACGATATCGCCCAGCTCGCGCATCTGCTTGGTCACCCACAGGCCCACATCGGTGGAGCCAGCCAGGATGCGGGCCTTGGGCAGGTCGGCACGCAGCTGCACCAGTTGTGCCAGCGTGCGCGGTGCATGGAAGGTCTGGCCTGAGTGCGTGACGGCCAGCGGCGTGTCCTGGTCGATGGCGCGCAGGGCAGTCTTGACGGCCTCGCGGTCGAACTCGACCTTGGGCAATTCACCCATGCGGCGTGCCGCATCGATGATGGGACGATAGCCGGTGCAGCGGCACAGGTTGCCGGAGAGGGCATCGTCGATCTCGCGCTTGTCGGGCGTGATGCCGTCCTTGTCATGCTTCAGGTACAGGCCCCACAGCGACATCACGAAGCCCGGCGTGCAGAAGCCGCACTGCGAGCCATGGCATTCCACCATGGCCTGTTGCACCGGATGCAGGCAGCCGTCGGACTGCTTCAGGTCTTCGACGGTGAACAAGGCGCGGCCGTCCAGCGTCGGCAGGAATTGGATGCAGGCATTGACCGTCTTCAGTTCCAGCTGGTCATCGCGCAGTTCACCCACGACCACGGTGCAGGCCCCGCAATCGCCTTCGGCACAGCCTTCCTTGGTGCCGGTGCAATGCAGGTCCTCGCGCAGATGCTGCAGAACGGTGCGGGTGGTGGGTTGGCCTGCTACTTCGTGGGTCTGGCCGCGAAAGTAGAACTGGATGGGGCGGGTGGTCTCTGGCATTTGGCTTTACTCGAATTTGGATTGTCTACAAAACAGACTGCTTTATGGCGCGCTCCAGGGCGTATCGTGGGGCGTGCTTCTTGTTGTTGGATCTGCTTTCAGGCGGCACCTCCGCTTGGGGCGGTGGCCGGCCTGTGGTGTCTCCCGTGGCCAGATGGCATTCAAGAAACGTGCCGGGGTCGTCAAAAGAGGAAACGGATTGTCCGCGCGTGATTGTTGCGGACGATTGTCGGGTTCCCTCTTGTCACGATCCCGAAGAGGCGGCCGGTTTGTCACCGGGCTGCCTCTTCGATTTTTCCTTTTACTTCATGGGGCGGCGTGGCCGCTCATTCACCGCCGAGGTAGATGATCTTGAACAGGAAGATCGCGGCGATGATCCAGATTACCACTGATACATCCTTCATACGACCCGTCAGCAGCTTCAATCCGGCATAGCTGATGAAGCCCAGCGCCAGGCCATTGGCAATCGAGTAGGTGAAGGGCATCACCAATGCGGTGATCACGGCCGGTACGCATTCGGTGGTGTCTTCCCAGTCGATGTGCACCAGTTCGCGCAGCATCAGGCAGGCCACGAAGAACAGTGCCGGTGCCGTGGCGTAGGCGGGGACCACGCCGGCCAGCGGGGCGATGAACAGGCACAGCAGGAACAGCACGGCAATGGCGACCGCAGTCAGGCCGGTGCGGCCACCGGCCTGCACGCCGGCAGCGCTTTCGATGTAGGCGGTGGTGGAGGAGGTGCCCAGCAGGGAGCCGGCGACAATGGCGGTGCTGTCGGCCATGAGGGCCTTGTTCAGGCGCTCCATCTTTCCATCCTTCATCAGGCCGGCACGGGTGGCCACGCCCATCAGGGTGCCGGTGGCGTCAAACAGCTCGACCAGGAAGAACACCAGTACCACGTTCAACAGGCCCATGGAAATGGCACCCTTGATGTCCAGCTGCAGGAAGGTCGGGGCGATCGAGGGCGGGGCGGCGAAGATGCCCGAGAAATGGTTGCCGCCGAAGACGAAGGACAGCACCGTCACCAGCAGGATGCCGATCAGCAGTGCGCCACGCACCTTCAATCGGTCCAGCGCCACGATGACCAGGAAGCCGATGATGGCCATCACCGGGGCCGGCTGGTGCAGGTCGCCAAGGGTGACGAAGGTGGCCGGGTTGGCGGCGACGATGCCGGCACTCTTGAGCGAAATGATCGCCAGGAACAGCCCGATGCCTGCCGGGATGGCCGTGCGCAAAGACTGCGGGATGCTCTTGATGATCAGCTCACGTACCCGCAGCACGCTCACCAGCAAAAACAGGCAGCCCGAAATCAGCACCGCGCCCAGCGCAGCCTGCCACGGGAAACCCATACCCTTGACCACGGCATAGGCAAAGTAGGCATTCAAGCCCATGCCAGGGGCCAGGCCAATCGGATAGTTGGCATACAGGCCCATGATCAGCGTGCCCACCGCCGCCGCCACACAGGTGGCCACAAAGACAGAGTCCTTGGGCATGCCGGCATCGCCCAAAATGCTGGGGTTGACGAAGATGATGTAAGCCATCGTCAAAAAGGTGGTCAGGCCGGCCAGCAACTCCGTGCGGACGGTGGTGCCGTTCTCTTCCAGGCGGAAGAACTTGTTCAAGGCGTTCATTGTGGGTTGTCTCCGTTTGGTCCGTTTTTATGCGCCGGAAAACTTGCCTGGCATTGGCGCTGTTCATGCGCTTGTGCATGCGTCAGGGCCGGGGGCAGGCAAAAAATGGGCGGTGCTGGTGGGGGTGCTTTTCGCATTGTTTTGGCAGCGTTGCTAATGTCGTTGAATTTCATCTGAGGGATGTAAGGGATGGCACATAGCCATTATTAACCTGGAGTTATAACTGGGATATTGGGCGGAAATCAGCGCTGGCGCTGGAGATTGTTGCTGCGCATTGGTGACACGGAGGTATCGAATCTTGTGTTTCGCAGGCGAGATTTTGCCAGTTTTATCCGGGTGGGGCTTTTGGGGGCTTGTTTTGTTGTTTCGTGGAAATTATTTACTTGCTTGCTTGAGTAGTCTGCACGGAATGCTTTCCTGCGCTCTAGCTTAATTCTTGTCTCTCTCCGGTCGGGAGAACGCGCCGGGGGCGGCCCGGCAGC
>NZ_DBIC01000277.1:0-14797 GCF_002296545.1 Herbaspirillum sp. UBA812
TTGATGCTCTTGAAGTGGTCTAGGTCCAGCAACAGCAGGAAGGTCTGGTGCTGCGCGGAGCTCTGGCGGTGCAGGCGTTCGAATTCGCCCAGCAGCAGACTCTCCCAGTAGCGGCGATTGAACAGCAGTGTGAGTCCATCGAGCTGGCTGACAATCTCGAACTGGCGTGAGCGATCGGCCAGCTTCTTCGACATCAGATAGGTCGACTGCCCCAGCGCCAGCGGATAGAGCATCATCATCGGCAGGCAGGCGAGGATGGTCGTCAGGTCCGACTGCGGCTGGAAATGCGCGCCCAGCAGCCACCAGCCCAGCACGCCAGCCACCAGGCTGGCATACAGGCCGCGCATGAACAGGCGCAGTCCGCCGGCGGCAATATTGTCCATCGACAGCATCGAGATGATGACCGCACTGGGCACCAGGTTGCCGTGCAATGCTGCAATCCAGAAGCCGCCAAAGGCGGCGTCGATGACCAGGTTGCGCCGCTCGGCGCGATACGGGATCACCGACCTGAGGGCCCACTGGCGCGCCAGATGCGGCCACAGGTAGCCATGCACGCCCAGCAACAGCCACAGCGGCCATGGCACGGGGTGTTGCAGGAAGCCGGCGGCGACGCAGAAAAATCCCACGCCAAGGCCAATCACCCGCAGACGGTAGATGCGCTGCACGAAGCGCACGCCCTTGCCGGCCAGCGCCGCCTGGCTCGCCTCGCCGGAACGCGCGGGACGCTGGCGCAGCAGGGCAAGCGGATTGAGCACGTCCAGCAGCAAGGCCAGCAGGCGTGCGGCGGGCGGTCGCGGGGTGGGGCAATCGGGATTGGAGGGGGAGGACATGTTCATGTTTTTCTTTCGTCTGGTCCGCGGGTGATGTCAGCCGGGCCAGCGGTCGCCGGAGTTTCTGGTACGCACGATTACATGCAAGCGATGATTATCAGTCACGCAGCGTAACGCCATGTGGCGGCTGTTCGCAAGCCCGCTCTGCGCTTGCCTTGACCATGATCTTGCGCACACGGGGGAACCGTTTCCGCCGGGCATTGGTCAGTGTCAGGCCGGGCCGTTCACATCGCATCTTTCATCGCGCCTTTCACGCAGGATGAGAACAGACTCTAGTGTCGCATGGCAAGGTGACGCGCCGATGTCGTCATCGCCGCCTGCTGCACCGACGGCCGGTCATGCATCCCTTTATAATGCCTGCTCCTCATTTCCGTCTTCATCATGTTCCGCTTCCCCCGTCTCGTGAAGTCTCCCCGGCTTGGTCTTTCTTCGTTGTGGCTGGCGCTGCTGGCCAGCAGCGCCGTCCCCGTCGTCCATGCACAGGGCCTGCCGCCGTCGGTGGTGGGGGCGCTGCGCGTGGCCCATATTCCGCAGCAGAATACCGGCGTCGTGGTGGTCGATGCCGACAACGGCAAGCGCATGCTGGCGGCCAACAATACCGGGCAGCCGTTCAATCCGGCCTCCGTGATGAAGCTGGTGACCACGGATGCCGCGCTCGAAATCCTCGGGCCGACCTACACCTGGAAGACCCAGGCCTACATCGATGGCACGCTTGCCGGGGGCGTGCTCAATGGCGACCTGATCCTCAAGGGCGGGGGCGATCCCAAGCTGGTGCTGGAGAATTTCTGGCTGTTCCTGCGCCAGCTGCGCGCACGCGGCATCAAGGACATTCGCGGCAACCTGGTGCTGGATCGTACGTATTTTGCGGAGTCCAGCTATGACCCCTCGCAGTTCGATGGCGATCCGCAGAAGCCTTACAACGCCGGTCCCGATGCCCTGCTGATGAATTACCGCACCCAGGCTTTCCGTTTTGAGCCGGATGCCGCCAGTGGCGTGGTCAGCGTGAGCATGGATCCACCGATGGCCGGCATCACCGTCACGCCGCCACGCTTGTCGCAGGAGCCCTGCGGCGACTGGCAGGGCAAGCTGAAGATGAACAACGACCCCAACGCCGTCAGTTTCACCGGCAGCTACAGCGCCGACTGCGGGCCGCGCGTGTGGTATGTCCATCCGTATCGCATGAACAATGTGCAGTATGTAGGCGCGAGTTTTGTACAGATGTGGGCCGACCTCGGCGGCAGTTTTGCCGGGCGTGTGGTCAACGGTCAGGTCACGCCTTCGGCGCGGTTGATGGTGGAAGTGCAGTCGCCGCCGTTGCCGGAAGTCATCCGCGACATCAACAAGTACAGCAACAACGTGATGGCGCGCCAGGTGCTGCTGACGCTGGGGGCGGAGATGACCGGCCAGCCCGGAGACACCGTCAATGCCGCGCGCGCGGTGCGCGGCTGGCTCAATGACAAGGGCATCGATACCAATGGCCTGGCCATCGAGAACGGTGCCGGTCTTTCGCGCGTGGAGCGCGTCACGCCGGCGCTGCTGGCCAGCGTGCTGGTGCAGGCCTATCGTTCGCCGTTGATGCCGGAGTTCGTGTCCTCGCTGCCGCTGGTCGGTTACGACGGTACCATGCGCCGTCGCCTGAAGACGCAGAGCGTGGCGGGGCAGGCGCACATCAAGACCGGCACGCTCAATGACGTGCGTTCGATTGCGGGCTATGTGCAGGCCGCCTCGGGCAAGACCTATGTGGTGGTGTTCCTGATCAATCACGCTGCCGCGCCGAATGGGCAGCAGGCGCAGGATGCCTTGTTGCAGTGGGTCTACGAAAACGGTTGAGATGAAGAACGGGCGGCTTCAATCGCAGCCGCCGCCTCCGCCATCACCCCCTCCGTCCCCGCCGCCGCAGTCGCCCCCGCTTGCTCCGTCAGAGCCACTGCCGGAGCTGCTGACGTCGCCGGCCCAGCCAGCGCCGTTGCTTGCAGGAACACCCGGTGAGCTATAGCGTGTCTTGCTGTAATAGGAGGGAGCGCGATAATGCACGGGCGGCTGCGGCCGGGGCATCACGCGGCGCATGATCATGCGCAGGAGCAGCAACAGTGCGGCAAGCGCCACCAGCCAGAACAGTATTTTCATGGCATCAAAGTAGCAAGGGTTTGTCCGAGAGTTCGTTGTGCAGCTCGTCGCGGCCCCCAGGGTCGCGCGGCAAGACCTTCGCCAGGATGGCGTGCAGGCTGGCGAGTGCCTGCAGTGTGCTGGCCTCGTATTGGCCGGCGGCATATCCGGCAGTCATCTGCTTGCACACCTGCTGCCATTGCTCCCGCGTGACGCGGGCGTTGATGCCGCGATCAGCCACGATCTCGACCTTGCGGTCGGCCAGGTTGAGATAGACCAGCACGCCGCAGTTTTCTTCGGTATCCCAGATGCGGTAATGCGAAAACAGCTCATGCGCGCGCTGCCGCGCGCTTTCGCCGCGCCGCACTGCGCCCAGCGTGAGCGCGGCTTCGACGATCACGCGCACTTGCGCGCGATGCTGCCGCTCACCTTCGCCGATGCTGGCCTGGATCGCCTTGAGGGTGGAAGAGGGAAAGATGCGCCGTGCCGCCGCACGCGTCATGCGCAAGTGGCGCAGCAGGCGGGCAAACAGGGAAGGAGATGCATTGTTGTGCGCCATGTCACCAGTCTCCCGAGGCACCGCCGCCATCGAATGTGCCGCCACCGCCGGAGAAGCCGCCACCGGATGATCCGCCAAATCCACCACCGAAGCCGCCGCCACCCGAACGCGAACCGCCCCGTCCGGAACTGGCCTGGCGCAAGGCCTCGTCGACCAGGCTGCCGATGATGACGCCGGCGGTCGTGCTGCCGCCGCGTCCCCAGTCATTGCTGTTGAGGACATTGCGGCTGCTGCGGCGCGACTTGAGCAAGACCGTGAAGAACACCACCAGGAACAGCCCGATCACCATCAGCGTGATCCATCCACCGCCATCATCAGTCTGCACCGCACTGGACGAACGCTTGGCCGGTGGCAGCTTTTCCTGTTCCAGCAAAGTGGTGATGGCCGTCACGCCTGCCGCCAGGCCGCCATAAAAATCGTTCTGGCGGAAGTGCGGGGCGATCACGTCTTCGAGAATGCGCTTGGATTGCGCATCGGTGAGGCTGCCCTGTACGCCACGCCCGGCTTCGATGCGCAGGCGGCGCAGGGACTTGGGATTGTCCTTGGCGACGATCAGGATCACGCCATCATCCACGCCCTTGCGGCCCAGCTTCCAGGCGTCGGCCACGCGGATGCTGTATTGCTCGATGGCTTCGGGCGCGGTGGAGGACATCAGCAGTACGCCGATCTGGCTGCCGGTACGCTGTTCGATCTCGGCCAGCACGCCTTCAAGGGCCTGGCGCTGCTGCGGCTGCAGCAGGTGGACCTGGTCGATCACGTGGGCCGACAGCGGCGGCACCGGCACCAGGCCGTCATCGGCACGGGCCGGGGCGGCCAGCGCGATCCACGCCAGCAGCCAGCAGGTCAGGAGCAGCTTGCGCATGGCCAATCGGGGCTCCTGTGCTTACTTGCCGAAGTTGACCGCGGGCGCGGTCGAGATGGCTTTTTCGTTTTCTACCGTGAACGAGGGTTTGACTTCATAGCTGAACAGCTTGGCCGTGATGTTGGTGGGGAAGCTGCGCGCCAGGATGTTGTAATCCTTCACAGCGGCAATATAGCGCTGGCGGGCTACGGTGATGCGGTTTTCGGTGCCTTCCAGCTGGGATTGCAGGTCACGGAAGCTGGTGTCGGCCTTCAACTGCGGGTAGTTCTCGGAGACTGCCATCAGGCGCGACAGCGCCGAAGACAGTTGCCCCTGTACTTCCTGGAATTTGGCGAAGGCCTTGGGATCGTTGAGCACTTCCGGGGTGATCTGGAAGCTGGTGGCCGCTGCACGGGCGCGGGTGACGGCTTCCAGGGTGTCTTTCTCGTGCGAGGCATAGCCCTTGACGGTGTTGACCAGGTTCGGGATCAGGTCGGCGCGGCGCTGGTACTGGTTGACCACTTCGCCCCAGGCCGCCTTGGTGGCTTCATCCTTGGCCTGGAATTCGTTGTAGCCGCAGCCGGAGAGGGTGAGAGCCGTCATGGCAATGGCCAGCCAGGCGAAGAGTTTTTTCATGTTGTTTTCCTCGTAGCAAAAGTGAAGCAAAGGGAGCGCATGAGACCATGCAAACCTGCTGAAGTGCCCGATGTTCCGTGAAAAACCCTGAACATCAGTCAAAAATCGAAGTCTGGACAGGCCGGCGCGCTACAATAGCGCATCTTTCAGTTAAAGGCATCACCGTGACATTCATCGAGAAACTCAACGCTGCGTGGACTTCGCGCAATTCCCTGCTGTGCGTCGGCCTGGACCCCGACCTCAAGAAATTCCCCGCCGAGCTGCAGGGCAAGCCGGACGCGATCTTCGAATTCTGCCGCGCCATCATCGATGCCACCGCCGAAGCCGCCTGTGCCTTCAAGCCGCAGATTGCCTATTTCGCTGCCCTCGGCGCGGAAGAGCAACTGGAGCGCATCTGCGCCTACCTGCGCAGCAACTACCCCGAGATCCCGCTGGTGCTCGATGCCAAGCGCGGCGACATTGGCGCCACCGCCGAGCAGTATGCCCGCGAAGCCTTCGAGCGCTATGACGCCGACGTCGTCACGGTCAGCCCCTACATGGGCTGGGACTCGGTCTCGCCCTATCTGGAATGGAAGGATCGCGGCGTGATCGTGCTGTGCCGCACCTCCAACGCCGGTGGTTCCGACCTGCAATTCCTGGAAGTCGATGGCAAGCCGCTGTACCAGCACGTGGCGCGCCTGGTGGCCGAGAAGTGGAATACCAACGGCCAGTGCGGCCTGGTGGTTGGCGCCACCTTCCCGCACGAACTGGCGCAGGTGCGCGCCATCATCGGCGACATGCCGCTGCTGGTGCCGGGCGTGGGTGCCCAGGGGGGCGACGTGCAAGCGACGGTTACCTCCGGCAAGACGGCCTCGGGTACGGGCATGATGATCAATTCTTCACGTGCCATCCTCTACGCCAAGCCGGAAGCCGGCGAAGATTTCGCCGCTGCGGCGCGCCGGGTGGCCATCCAGACGCGTGACGAGATCAACCGCTTCCGCTGAACCGCGCAAGCAGAGATGAAGAAAAAGGCGGCGACTCCATGGGAGCGCCGCCTTTTTCTTCATGTTCGCCGCTTCAATCTGCCAGAAGCTTCAGCAAGCCCTTGAGCGAATGTTCCACGGTCTGGGCCCGTACCTGCTGGCGGTCGCCCTTGAAGACCAGGCGTTCGGTATAGGTCTTGTCGCCCACGCGCCAGCCGAAGCAGACGGTGCCGACCGGCTTGCCCGGTACCGCACCGCCGGGGCCGGCAATGCCGGTGGTGGAGACGGCCACGTCCGAACTGCTGTTGGCGACCGCCCCTTCGGCCATGGCGCCGGCGATTTCCTCGCTGACTGCGCCATGCTGGGCTATCAGGGCTTCGGAAATATCCAGCAATTCGTTCTTGGAGGCGTTCGAATAGGTCACGAAACCGCAATCGAACCATTCCGAGGATCCGGCGATTTCAGTGATGGCGTGGGCGATGCCGCCACCGGTACAGGATTCTGCAGTGGCCAGGAGCAGGCCTTTGGCTTTGAGGGTGTGGCCGACGCGGGTCGCCAGGTCCAGGGTGCTGTCCATGAGTGTCATCCTCGGCTGTGCCGCAGTCTGCGCCGGGTGGCGGGCGCGCTGCGGTCGGTTGATCAACGAAGTGCGTGAACTAGCATACTCCGATGTCCGGAAATGTTGTATCGGACAAGGTCCGATTGTTCACTTCCCGTTACCAATAAGTGCGCCAGAACGCAAACACCAGCAGCGTATAGAAGGCCGCCACGATGTCATCCCACATCACGCCGAAACCGCCCTTGAAGCGGCGGTCGAACCAGGCGATCGGGGGCGGCTTGACCATGTCGAAGAAGCGGAACACCACAAAAGCCGCGAACTGCGTCTTCAGGCTGGCCGGCATCACCAGCACCAGCACCAGCCAGAAGGCGATGATCTCATCCCACACCATGCTGCCGTCATCGGGCGAATTGAGCGCCTGCCCGGTGCGATGGCAGGCCCAGATGCCGATGATGAACCCGGCCGCAATGATCACCAGCCAGTTGGCCGCGGTGAAGACGTGCGGCCAGCGTGTCGACAGCACCACGTAGGACAGCCATGCGAAGAGCGTTCCGGCCGTGCCCGGCATGATGGGCGAGAGGCCGCTGCCGAAGCCCTGGGCGATCCAGTGCGCCGGATGCGCCAGCATGAAGTGCGGGGTCGGCTTGCGTTTGCGGGGAGAGGCCGAAGGCGGCGGCGGGAAGGGCGAAGAAGCTTGGTTCATGAACGGAAATGATCGAAGGAATCCGGCGTATCTTGCAACGGCTCACCGGCGGCATCCAGCAGCCGCAGACCGGCCTGCGCATCGATCTGGCCGATGCGGGTGACGGCGGTGCCGGCGGACTGGGCCGCCTTCAGGACCGCCTCGCGCTGGCGCGCCGGGGCAGTGAAGCAAAGTTCGTAATCGTCGCCACCGGACAAGGTAAAGCGGCGGCGCAGGTGCAGGTCGCGCTGCTGCAAGGCCGGGCCGGGCGGCAGGGCATCCACGTCCAGCGTAGCCCCTACATGGGAACGATCGAGGATGTGGCCGAGGTCGCCCGCCAGGCCATCGGAGATGTCGATGGCGGCATGGGCAATGCCGCGCAGGGCCAGTCCCAGCGCCACGCGCGGGGTAGGCGCATGCATGCGCGGGGCAGCCAGCTGCAGTGCTTCGCTGTTGATGTCGAATTCCTGGCGGTAGCCGGCCAGCGCCAGGCGGGCATCGCCCAGCGTGCCGGAGACCCAGATGTCATCGCCCGCACGGGCAGCATCGCGGCGCAGCGCCTGTAACGGCGGCACTTCGCCGAAGACCGTGATGCTGATGGTCAGCGGCCCCTTGGTGGTGTCGCCGCCGATCAGCTCGCAGCCGTGGACATCGGCCAGTGCCAGCATGCCCTGCGAGAACGGTGCCAGCCAGTCGGCGCGGGCTTCCGGCAAGGCCAGGGCCAGCGCGAAGGCAATCGGCTGTGCGCCCATGGCGGCCAGGTCGGAGAGATTGACGGCCAGGCACTTGTGGCCCAGCAGCAGGGGATCGGCATCAGGGAAGAAGTGGCGGCCCGCCACCAGCATGTCGCTGGAAATGGCCAGCTGCATGCCCGGGGCCGGTGTCATCAGCGCACAGTCGTCCCCCACGCCCAGGGCCGTGCGGCTGTCGGGGGCGGGTGGGCGGCTGAAATAGCGCGCGATGAGTTCGAATTCGGAAAGCATGGCGCGATTGTAACCAATCCGTCACGGCTTCAGGCGCACAATATCCCGGCGACGACGCATGTTGCGATGCAGCGCAAATTGCCTGGATGCGGCTTCTCGGCAGGGCGCGAGAGGGGATGTGGAAGGGATAGGGGTTTTCCCCAATACCGGATAGTCAAGGGCAGTGTCAGCCTCTCGTACGGGAAATCAAGCTGCGCGCAACTGCGCACATCAGGCGACAACTGGTCGTCATCTGGCTCCGGAAAGGCCATGTTCGCGGTCATCACGGGGTTGGGGTGACAGGCCGCAAAGCCAGTCCGGAAAAGGCTTTGCGCGGAGCAGCATGAGCCCGGCGGCCTATGATTGAGGGCCGACCTCTGCTAGAATCGACCCCCTTCGCAAGTCAACTAGAGAATACAGAGTATGGATTCGATGATCAGTAAGAAAGAAGAAGTGCGTCAGCAACTTCGTCAGGCAGCGCTGGATTACCATGAGTTTCCGACCCCGGGCAAGATCGCGGTCACGCCCACCAAGCTGCTGACCAACCAGCGTGATCTCTCCCTCGCGTATTCTCCGGGCGTGGCGGCGGCCTGCGAAGAAATCGTCGCCGACCCGCTCAACGCCTTCCGCTACACCGCCCGTGGCAACCTGGTGGCCGTGATCACCAACGGTACCGCCGTGCTGGGTCTGGGCAACATCGGTGCGCTGGCGTCCAAGCCGGTCATGGAAGGCAAGGGCGTGCTGTTCAAGAAGTTCGCCGGCATCGACGTCTTCGACATCGAAATCAATGAAACCGACCCGGACAAGCTGATCGACGTCATCGCGGCCCTGGAGCCGACCTTCGGCGGCATCAATCTGGAAGACATCAAGGCGCCGGAGTGCTTCTACATCGAGCGCAAGCTGCGCGAGAAGATGAAGATCCCGGTCTTCCACGATGACCAGCACGGTACCGCCATCATCGTCGGCGCCGCCATCCTGAACGGCCTGAAGGTCGTCAACAAGGACATCAAGAACGTCAAGCTGGTGGTCTCCGGCGCGGGCGCGGCGGCGCTCGCCTGCCTGGACCTGATCGTCGACCTCGGCTTCCCGATCGAAAACATCTTCGTCACCGACCTGGCCGGCGTGGTCTACAAGGGCCGCAAGGAACTGATGGACCCGGACAAGGAACGTTTCGCCCGCGAAACCGACGCCCGCACCCTGGCCGAAGTGATCCCGGATGCTGACATCTTCCTGGGCCTGTCCGCCGCCGGCGTGTTGAAGCCTGAGATGGTCAAGCAGATGGCCGCCCGTCCGCTGGTGCTGGCGCTGGCCAACCCGACTCCGGAAATCCTGCCGGAAGAAGTGATGGCCGTGCGTGACGACGCCATCATCGCCACCGGCCGTTCGGATTATCCGAACCAGGTCAACAACGTGCTGTGCTTCCCCTACATCTTCCGCGGTGCGCTCGATTCGGGTGCCACCACCATCACCCGCGAGATGGAGATCGCCACCGTCCACGCCATCGCCGAGCTGGCCCAGGCCGAGCAGTCCGATATCGTGGCCTCGACCTATGGCATCGCCAACCTGTCCTTCGGCCCGGAATACATCATTCCCAAGCCCTTCGACCCGCGCCTGATGATCAAGATCGCGCCGGCCGTGGCGCGTGCTGCCGAAAGCTCCGGCGTGGCGGCCCGTCCGATCCAGGACATGGATGCCTACATCGAGAAGCTGGAACAGTTCGTCTACCACAGCGGTACCTTCATGCGCCCGATCTTCCAGGTCGCCAAGAAGGCTGCCGAGGCCAAGAAGCGCATCGTCTACGCCGAAGGCGAAGAAGAGCGCGTGCTGCGTGCGGTGCAGGTGATCGTCGATGAAAACCTTGCCAAGCCTATCCTGGTGGGCCGTCCGGAAGTGCTGGAACAGCGCATCAAGAAGTTCGGCCTGCGTCTGCGCCCGGGCACCGACTTCGAGGTCATCAACCCCAACTTCGACAACCGCTACCGCGATTACTGGCAGAGCTTCCTGGAGATGTCGCGCCGCAAGGGCGTCACCGAGCAGTACGCCAAGCTGGAAATGCGCCGCCGCCATACCCTGATCGGCTCCATGGCCATCCACAAGGGCGATGCCGACGGCATGATCTGCGGCACCTACGGCACCACCCAGCTGCACCTGCACTACATCGACCAGGTGCTGGGCAAGCGCGAAGGCGTGAACGTTTATGCTGCGATGAATGCGGTGATCCTGCCCAATCGCCAGCTGGTGATGGTGGACACCCACGTCAACGAAAACCCCAACGCCCGCGAGCTGGCCGAGATCACCATGCTGGCCGCCGAGGAAATGCGTCGTTTCGGCCTGCATCCGCGTGCTGCACTGCTGTCGCATTCGAACTTCGGTTCCAGCAACAGCGAATCGGCCCGCAAGATGCGCGACGCCCTGGCGATCCTGCGCGAGATCGCGCCGGACCTGGAAGTCGATGGCGAAATGCACGGCGATACCGCGCTCGATTCCAAGCTCTTGAATGCGGTGATCCCGGATTCGCCGTTGAAGGGTGACGCCAACCTGCTGGTCATGCCCAACATCGACGCCGCCAACATCGCCTACAACCTGCTCAAGACCGCATCGGGCAATGGTGTGGCGATTGGCCCGATCCTGCTGGGTTGCGCCAAGCCGGTTCATATCCTGACCCCGTCGGCAACGGTACGTCGCATCATCAACATGACGGCCTTGTGCGTCATGGATGCCTTGTCCGAACGCTGATCGCAGCCTCGGTCGGATCGCAAGACCGTAAAGACCGCAAGACCTTGAAAGCGGCGCATGTCGAAAGACATGCGCCGCTTTTCATTGCGCGCCTGGCTGGATTCCCGGACATGCCGCGCAGCAGCATTCCGGGAATCCGCACCGGCTTGGCGGGTTCTTTTTGATGGATTTTAATAAAACCTATTGTAATCAATGGCTTGCGATCACCTTGCCCAGCTTTTCGTGCTGGCACGAAGCCTGCAATATGAACATCAAAACAAAAAAGCAAACACGGAGACAGACACCTGATGCGCTCATGCATCGTCTTCACGCGCCTGGTCCCGCTGGCCTCTGCGTTATGCCTTGTTCCGGTTCTATCAAAGCAAGATGACCCGCCGCACGTCGCGTCCATCGGACAGGCCTGTGGCCATAACAGGAGATCTCCATGAGTGTCACCCCGCAAAGCAGCGCGCCCAGCACCGCCAGCACGCCCTTGAGCGCCGCTGAATACCGCAAGCGCATCTTCGCCATCCTCGGCGCCTCCTCCGGCAACCTGGTGGAATGGTTCGACTTCTATGTCTATTCCTTCTGTGCGATCTACTTCGCGCCGGCCTTCTTCCCCAAGGGTGACGCCACCAGCCAGTTGTTGAACACAGCGGGCGTGTTTGCCGCCGGTTTCCTGATGCGTCCCATCGGCGGCTGGCTGTTCGGCCGCATCGCCGACAAGCACGGCCGCAAGACCTCCATGCTGATTTCGGTGTTGATGATGTGCGGCGGCTCGCTGGCCGTGGCCGTGCTGCCGACCTACGCCACCATCGGTGCCTGGGCACCGGCGTTGCTACTGCTGGCGCGCCTGTTCCAGGGCCTGTCGGTGGGCGGTGAATATGGCACCTCGGCCACCTACATGAGCGAAGTGGCGCCCAATGGCCGCCGCGGCTTCTTCGCCTCCTTCCAGTACGTGACCCTGATCGGCGGCCAGTTGCTGGCAGTGCTGGTGCTGTTCGCCATGCAGCAGTGGCTGACCAAGACCGAGCTGATGGCCTGGGGCTGGCGTATTCCCTTCGTTCTGGGCGCGGTCGGTGCGCTGGTGGCGATGTACCTGCGCAGCTCGCTGGCCGAGACCTCCTCGGCCGGTGCCCGCAAGAAGAAGGACGCCGGTACCCTCAAGGGCTTGCTGCAGCACAAGCGCGCCTTCCTGAACGTGGTGGGCTTCACCGCCGGCGGCTCGCTGATGTTCTATACCTTCACCACCTACATGCAGAAGTACCTGGTCAACACCGCCGGCATGGACCCCAAGGTCGCCAACGGCGTCATGACCGGCGCGCTGTTCGTCTACATGATCCTGCAACCGATCTTCGGTGCCATCTCCGACAAGATCGGCCGCCGCAACTCCATGCTGTGCTTCGCCTTCTTCGGCATGGTCGGCACCTTCCCGATCCTGCATTTCCTCAAGGACGTCTCCAGCCCCGGCGTGGCCATGGCGCTGGCCATCCTGGCCCTGACCATCGTCAGCTTCTACACCTCCATCAGCGGCCTGATCAAGGCCGAGATGTTCCCGCCTGAAGTGCGTGCGCTGGGTGTGGGCCTGTCGTATGCGGTCGGTAACGCCATCTTCGGCGGTTCGGCTGAATTCGTGGCGCTGTCGCTGAAGTCGGCGGGCGTGGAATCGGCCTTCTACTGGTACGTGAGCGCACTGTGCCTGGTGGCGCTGATCATCAGCCTGCGCATGCCGGACCCGCAACGTGACGGCCACCTCAAGGGTGATGTCGCCATGAACCCGGACGATGAGCACGGCGAGGCCGATGCCGCTGCCGGCAAGCTGCACAAGCCGGCCTGATCGGTCCTGGCCCGCGCGCGGCTGCCTGCGGCGGCGCGCGGCGCGTTATCATGACGCCTCCAACGCGGCGCCCTGCGGGGCGCCGCGCTGCTTTTGACCCTATCCTTCATGCGCGCGCGACGAAACCTGCTGATCCTGACCCTGTTCCTGGCGGCCACCTTGCTTGTCTGCGGGCTGACCTATCGCATCGCGCTCGGGCGGGCCGAGAGCGATCAGCAGAACCAGGCCGCCGCGCAATTGCAGATCGCCGCGCTGGACCTGGAATCGATCCTGCAGAAATATGAAGCTTTGCCCTTTGCCCTGGGCTTCCAGTCGGATGTGCGGCAGGTCTTGCAGCATCCCGAGGATGCGCTGTCGGTGGATCGGCTCAATCGCGCGTTCAAGACCATCCAGCAGCAGTCGCGTGCGGTCAATATCTTCATGCTCAACCGCCAGGGGGTGACGCTGGCTTCCAGCAACTGGGATGAAGAATTCAGTTACGTCGGCCGCGACTTCGGTTTTCGTCCTTACTTCCGCGAAGCCATCCTGGGCAGGGCGGGGCGCTTCTACGGCATCGGCAACATCTCCAGCGAACCGGGCTATTTCATCGCCCAGCCCATCTATCGCCGCCAGGACCAGGCCGAGGGCGACCTGCCCATCGGGGTGATGGTGGTCAAGGTCGACCTGGCCGAGTTCGAACATACCTGGCGCAGCAGCAGCGATCCGATCACGCTCACCGATGCCGGCGGCGTGGTGTTCCTCAGCAACCGGCCCGAATGGAAGTACCACAGCCTGCAAGCCCTGAGCGCGCCGGTGCAGCGCGAGCTGGAAGGCACCCATCAGTATGCGGACCTGCCCATCACGCCGGTCTCGACCTTGCCGCCGGCCTTGCAGCGTGGCTTCGGTACCCACGTGTCGCGGCCTGTAGGACGGCTGGGGTGGCAGCTGATGCTGTTCCCCTCGCAGGCGCGCATGCAGCGTTCGGCCATGCTCTCGGTGATGGCGGCCGCGCTCTTCATGGTAGCGCTGGCCATCTCGCTGCTGGCCTGGTACCAGCACCGGCGTCGACTGCAGGAGCGGCTGGCCTCGCGCAATGCCTTGCGCCGCGCCGCCGAGGAACTGGACCAGAAGATCGCCCAGCGCACCCAGGAACTGACTGCGGCCAACCAGGCCATCGCCGCCAAGTACGCCAAGCTGCAGCAGACCGAGAGCCTGTTGCGCACCACCCAGGACGAACTGGTGCAGGCTGGCAAACTGGCCATGCTGGGCCAGATGGCCGCCGGCATGACGCATGAACTGAACCAGCCGCTGGCCGCCATCCGCGCCTTCGCCGACAACTCGGTGAAGTTTCTGGCACGCGGCCAGACCGCACAGGTGGCCGAGAACCTGGAACACATCAGCCACGCCAGTGCCAGCATGGGCAAGATCATCGGCCAACTGAAGGGTTTTGCACGCAAGAGCGGGCAAGCCGTGGCGGCGGTCGACTTGCGCCACGCGGTGGAGGCATCGCTACGGCTGCTGTCCAGCGACTTCGAGAAGCAAGAGGTCGAGACGCACATCGCCATGCCGCTGGCCGTGCATGTGACCGGCGACGCCGTGCGCACCGAGCAGGTCATCGTCAATCTCTTGCGCAATGCCCTCGATGCGGTGGAAGAAGTGCCCCGCAGGTGCGTCTGCGTGATCCTGGAGGTCGACGCAGAGCGCCAGCAGGCCGTGCTGCGCATCCGCGATTCCGGTGCCGGCATCGCCGATGAGGTAGTGCCGCACCTGTTCGAGCCTTTCTTCACGACCAAGTCGTCGAGCAAGGGGTTGGGACTGGGGCTGGCGATTTCCTCGTCCATCGTCCAGGCCATGAATGGCCAGTTGAGCGCACATAATCATGAACAGGGCGGCGCGGAATTCGTGGTGCGCCTGCCGCTGTTGAAGACGGAGAATGAATCTGATGGATAACCCCGCCGCTGCCCCCAGCGCCTTGCTGATCGAAGATGAACAGGCCGTGCGCCGCGCCACTGCCCAAGCCCTGGAGCTGGAAGGTTTTACGGTGACCGCCTGCGCCAGTGCCGAAGAGGCCCTGCCGCTACTGACCCGGGATTTCCCCGGCGTACTGGTGACCGACGTGCGCCTGCCGG
>NZ_DBIC01000054.1:0-12456 GCF_002296545.1 Herbaspirillum sp. UBA812
GGTCGCCTTCTTTTGCTTACTTTTCTTGGCGAGACAAGAAAAGTGAGCGGCTGCCGGGCCGCTCCCGGCGCTCCGTTCCGCCCGGAGAGGGAACAGAATTAAGCTAGAGCGCAGGAAAGCAATCCGTGCAGACTACCCAAAACACAAAACCAGCAAAAACAGCGAAACACCAGCATTAAGCAAACCTTAACGCAAAACAAAACCAGCATTAAACGGACCTAAACCCTCCCAACAACCCCACCCGTCGCAGTCGTTAATAGGGCAAGAAAGGGACTCCCCCCTGTCACCTGCGCCGACCCGCAAGTCAAACACATCAACAAGGAACCCAAGAAGGAGTCCAACATCATGCAAGAGCAAGCAACAGGCAAAACGCTGTTGATCAGGAACGCGCGCGTCCTGGTCACGATGAACGAGGGCCGTGAAGAGATCGCCAGTGGCGCGCTTTACATCCGAGGCAAGGTCATCGAGCAGGTCGGCAAGACGGAAGATCTGCCGCAAGAGGCGGACGAGGTCATTGATGCCAGCCATCACGTGGTCATCCCGGGCCTGATCAACACGCACCACCACATGTACCAGAGCCTGACGCGTGCGATCCCCAGCGCGCAGAATGGCGAGCTGTTCAACTGGCTGACCAATCTGTATCCGATCTGGGCGGGCCTGACGCCGGAGATGATCCGGGTATCGACGCTGACGGCCATGGCCGAGTTGATCCTGTCGGGCTGTACCACCAGCAGCGACCACCTGTACATCTATCCCAACCAGACGCGCCTGGACGACAGCCTGGAGGCCGCTGCCCAGATCGGCATGCGATTCCACGGAGCGCGGGGTGCCATGAGCGTAGGCCAGTCCAAGGGTGGATTGCCACCGGACCGTGTGGTGGAAGAAGAGCCTGCCATCCTGAAGGACACGCAACGCCTCATCGAGACTTACCACGACAGCCAGCGCCACGCCATGCAGCGCATCGTGGTCGCGCCCTGCTCTCCTTTCTCGGTCTCGCGTGACCTGATGCGCGAGGCCGCCGACCTGGCGCGTCACTATGGCGTATCGCTGCACACGCACCTGGCCGAGAACGTCAACGACATCGCCTACAGCCGCGAGAAATTCAACATGACCCCGGCGGAATATGCCGAAGACTGCGGCTGGGTCGGCCACGACGTCTGGCACGCCCACTGCGTGCAGCTGGACGAGCACGGCATCGACCTGTTTGCCCGCACCGGCACGGGCGTGGCGCACTGTCCCTGTTCCAACATGCGGCTGGCTTCCGGCATTGCGCCCATCCGCAAGATGCTGGACGCGGGCGTACCGGTCGGCCTGGGCGTGGATGGCAGTGCCTCCAATGACAGCGCCCACATGCTGGGCGAAGTCCGCCAGGCCATGCTGCTGCAGCGGGTCGGCTTCGGCCCCGACGCCATGACCGCGCGCCAGGCGCTGGAAGTGGCTACGCTGGGCGGTGCCAAGGTCTTGAACCGCGACGACATCGGCGCGCTCAAGCCCGGCATGTCCGCCGACGTCGTGATGTTCGACACGCGCCAGATCGCCTTTGCCGGCGCACTGCATGATCCGGTGGCCGCACTCGTTTTCTGCACCCCGGCCAACGTGAACACCAGCATCATCAACGGCCGCGTGATCGTGCGCGAGGGACAGCTCACCACCATTGACCTGGGGGCGGTGCTGGAGCGGCACAATCATCTGGCGTACCAGCTGGCCGAAGCGGCGGGGTGATCGTCGCAGGCAGGCGTTTTCCGCGGTATCCGCATACCGTGCAATCCGCTGGCACATGACGTAATATGTACAGCGGTTGGCGGCTGGCCTCATGCCCGGCGCGCCTGCCTAAAAAATCAATCAGGGGAAAAAATGAACGTCCGAATTGCCATCGCCGGCGCTGTCCGCGCGTGCGCGATGCTTGCCATCGCAGCGACTATGACAGCCTGTGCCACCCGCACACCCTTGCTGCCCGACAACTACGCCGGCCCGACGGCGGTCCTCAAGGATTCGGCCGACATGCTCTCCATGAGCAAGGCCGACATGTACTACGCCGCCAACATCAATGCCGTCGATGTCGACAACGTACGCTTCGCCACCCGCAGAGCCAGCGAGGGCCGCGGTGCCCTGATGCTGCTGCAGAAGGTCGAGCGCCGCATCCCCGCCACACCGGTGAAGGTAGAGATCGTGGCCAGAACGGCCTATGCCATGCCCATCATGGCCATGACCGGTACGGTCTACCAGGTCAAGGGCAAGGTCGAGTTCACGCCGGAGCGTGACAAGAGCTACGTCGTGCGCGGCAAGCTGGGGCCGAGCTACAGCGCGGTGTGGATCGAGGAAGAGGCTGGCGGCACCATGGTGGGCGAGAAGATCGAGGTCAACGGTTCAGCCGAACTGGGATTCCTGGATAAATAAGGGCACCGTCACCGCCTCGACAAGCAAGTTATCCCACGATCATGAAAACATTCCTTCTGCTGTGCGCCAGCATGTGCGCGCTATTGCTCGGCGGCTGCACCACCTACCCGACGGCTGCCTATCCCGACAGTGCGATTGCACGCGTGAGTGCGTCTGATTTGCCACGCAGGGAAGCGCCATTGAAATTGAAAATGGAAGTGCAGTGGCTGAGGAATGGTCACGCGCCAGAGACCAGCGCGCCAAGGCTGGAAATTGCCTTTCCCGGGCCGGATCCCCTGGTCTTGCGCAACAGCCTGGAAGCGGCATTCCGGCAGACCGGCTTCATCGTGATCAGTGAGGACGATGCAGCCGGCACGGTCAAGGTCACGCTCAATGACGTTTCCGACATTGCCGAGGCGATCAACCAGGGAGTACTCCTGGGCGAAAAATGGGGCGACGGCTACGTCACCAACAAGGAAGAGCTGACGATGTCTCTTGCCATCAATGTTGGTAACAAGAGTGCGAATTCGCCCACAGTGCGCGGCGCATTCTATTCGGTGTTGGCCAAATCGCGCCTGCCCGATGACCCGCGTTTCCAATCGATCAAGTCCGTTCAGGAAGACCTGTTCCAGCAATTGGTGATCAGGTGTCTGCTTTCGCTGAACAAGGACGGCAGTCTGCAACGCCTGCAGGCTCCCTGATCGAGGGAACAGCCGCGCCATCCATAGACAAGGAATCCATGAAGTCCGCCCTGACCTTGAGTTTCCTCGCCCTTCTCACCTTATCAGGGTGTGAAACCTATCGCATCACCGGTTATCAACCATCGCCTGCGACGACAGCCGCTATCTTGGCGTCCAGGCCCGTGCCCGTGGCGGTCATGCCGTTTTCGGCAAGCAAGCCCGGACTGGCTTCCATCACGTGCCGCGCAGCAGGGCCGGTGACCGTTGCGCCGCATTTCGCGGGCTATATCGAGAACGCCTTCATCATCGAACTGCGCAAGGCCGGCGCCTATGACCCGACCTCGCCCATCAAGATCAGCGGCAAGCTGGAAGAAATCGATTTCAGTACCAGCATCACCACGACGACATGGATGCTTTCGCTGACGGTCTCCGATGCCAACCAGAAAAGCTTTACGGTTCAATCAACCCAGCAGTTCGAGGGGAGCTTCTTTGCCCCGGTCGCCTGCAGCATGGCGCGAGACTATTTCATTCCGGCCGTTCAGAAACTGGTTCGCGAGGTGCTGCTGGATCCGCGTTTCCAACAGATGGCCAAGCCGGTGCGGGACCTCCTGACGCAGGCTTCAGGTCCATCCGGGAATGACGTAAGATAGTGCGTGACTGGCAGTCTCCGGTCATGCGTCATTCATCAGAAATCAATAATCAACTAAATCAAATCGTTCAAGGGGAATCATGCTGAAAAAGATTCTGGGACTAGCCGCGCTGTGCGCGACGCTCCTGCTCACTGGTTGCGCCACCGTCAAACCGATGACCTACTCCACCGATGCACCGCAGGCTGCGGCCAATGACAAGGTGGTCTACCTGATGACGGCCACCATCAGGAACATCTACCGTCCTTCTTACCAGCCCAAGTTGCTGGTGGCGCATGTCGAGATGCCCAATGCCCAGAGCAAGGAAGAACGCATCAACTTCAAGATCGATGCCGAAGGCAGCCTCGAAAACAGCACGCCCGAAGTCGGCAATACCTATCTCCTGCGCATGGAACTGCCGCCCGGTGAATACAAACTGGTTGGTCTGACTTGCCTGAACAAGGGATTTCCCATCATCGTCCGCTATCTCGTCCCAGTCCACGCCACCATCAACCAGACGGTGCCGGGCACCTATTACCTGGGCCACGTGGAGGCTGTCCTGCGTGAGCGTCAAGGCAACGAATTCCGCGCCGGGCCGCCGATACCGCTGATAGATCAATCCGTCGGAGGCGCCTCGGGCGGCAGCTTTGACGTGGCGTTCTCCGATCGCTGGACGGAAGACTCAGAACTCTTCGTAACGCACTTCCCCGCCATGAAGGACCTGAAGGTGGCCAGCGCACCGCTGCCGCCATTCGATCGCGCCTACGCCCAGAAATGGTGGGAAGACAACTGAGCCCAGCCTGAGCTGATCCGGCCTTTCCGAGAAATGCCGCTGCCCGTAAAGTGCAGCGGCATTTTTTCTGGAGAATCCGCCCCAACACCGCCGCTTACCGATGCACCGCTATTAGTTGCGGGGTTGGTCAGCGATTTCATACCGGCAAAAGTCAGCTCAATCTAAAGTCAAGAGATAGGCATTTTTGATTATCATATCTTTCGCAATTTCCGTGAACTTTAATTCACCGTGACTCGAGAGGGCAAGATGATAAGT
The DNA here is from genome assembly GCF_002296545.1 of Herbaspirillum sp. UBA812. Classification (NCBI taxonomy): domain Bacteria; kingdom Pseudomonadati; phylum Pseudomonadota; class Betaproteobacteria; order Burkholderiales; family Oxalobacteraceae; genus Herbaspirillum; species Herbaspirillum sp. UBA812. Next base: position 4,731 of record NZ_DBIC01000054.1, read on the forward strand.
TACTCAACAGAATTTCCTATCAATCAGGATTCAAGTGTAGACGAAGTGCTCCAATTGGCCTGCACATGGCTCTCGGGTAGCCCCTATACAAAAATTCCAAAGGAGTCACTTGCAGATCTCATATCTAATGCAGAAGGGAGTCTATCGATAGGAGGAGAGCGTGTACAGTCCGGATCTGCTCACACGAGTACTTATCAAATCGGAGGTTTACGCTATTCGAAGCTTGAAAACGATCATATCGAGTGGGTAACTACTATCGTTGCATCCAAAACAAGTGCCCAACATCTTGTAAGTATTCAAGTGAGTTGCGAGGCGCTAAAAACAGCATCAACACTTCCACATCCGCAAAAACCATATTTTGTTAAGCAGATACTTAAAACCATTGGTGGTGGCTCCGATGGTCAGATACCGGTATCGACGCAGGCACTTTTCCTTTCTGAAGGGGAAGAGCACATCGCCGCCGACCTTATCCAAGGGGTAGGTGCAAACAACCTACCGATAATTTACGTGAGTGTGGAGTTCGACGGCCACCATATTATTGACCCGCAGTTTTTAGCAACAAAACTGTGTGGCATGGGTCATGTGGTCGTCGAGCCATCACGAAAATTTTCCCTAAATTTAAAAAAATTAGTCTCCTCGCGAAACGCTTTTGGGGGAGCAATAGGAATTTATTGGCCGGACAGCACTGCGCGAAAAAATTATTATTTATCAGAGAAAAACGATACCCCAGAGAAACTCCAAAAAGAAATCTCTAAGGACGTACGTGTTGCACTTGCGAACCGACGACAAAATCCCGATTGCACGTGGATACATTTAAAGGAGTGTATTTCCTATAATCGGTACGAATCATTAAAGAACAGCGGCTCGACGGAATTGGATGACTTCATCAAGGCATTCGACGACGATATGCTCGCTAAAGAGCAGAAGCTTATGGAGGCCGAACGCGAGATTGTCAGGCTTAAGGCTGAACTAAAAACTAATAGCCTCTCGCATAGCGGCCGTGGGGGCGACGCGGGGGTTCTCCTTTATGGAGAAGAACAAGATCTCTATGAAAATGAAATCAAGGGGATTGCAATTGAGGCACTGCGCAACATGCGCGATAGGACTATAGAGCATTCCCGTAGACAGCACGTAATTGACGATCTACTGAAAGTAAACACGACACAAACTGCGGCTGACGAAATCAGTCAACAACTTAAGAAGACCCTGCATGCCTACACTGATATGGATGCTAAGACTCGAACTGCGCTCACAAAACTTGGGTTTTCAATCTCAGAAGATGGCAAGCATCACAAAATGATTTTCCGAGGAGATGATCGCTATTCATTCACTGTGTCGAAAACCGTAAGCGACCATCGAAGCGGAAAAAATCTAACAAGTGACATTAATAAAAAACTTTTCTGATGTAGAGAAAATCTGCAGCATGGAAAGCGATCTCCGGAAATGTCTTCTTTTTCACAAGTAAGCGGAGGCGCACACCTCCGCCACCCGCAACAGATTGGTACTGCCCGGCTGCCCGAAGGGCATGCCTGCGGTGATCGCGATCTGGTCTCCCTGGCGAGCAAACCCTTCACGCACGGCCGCCTGGCAGGCCGCACTGACCATCTGGCGCTCGTCATGCACGGCTTCGCTGATGGTGGAATGCACGCCCCACACCAGCGCCAGCCGTCGCGCCGTGGCCAGTTGCGGCGTGATGCAGAGGATGGGCGCAGCGGGACGTTCACGCGCCGCGCGCAGGCTGGTATGCCCCGAGCTGGTATAGGTCACGGTGGCGCTGGCCCCGAGGATGCCGGTGACGTCGCGCAGCGCCGCGCAGATGGCGTCGGGCCGGTTGCGTTCGGGGGCGGCGTATTGCGCCTGCATCAGGGTGCGATACAGCGGATCCTTCTCCACCTCCGCAATCACCCGGTCCATCATCGTGACCGCCTGCAAGGGATAGCTGCCATTGGCCGACTCGGCCGACAGCATCACCGCATCCGATCCGTCATAGATGGCACTGGCCACATCCGAGACTTCGGCGCGCGTGGGTACCGGTGCGGCAATCATCGATTCCAGCATTTGCGTGGCGATCACGATGGGCTTGCCCTGCTGGCGGCAGGCGCGCAGGATGCGCTTCTGCGTGCCCGGCACGCACTCCGGCGGCAGCTCCACGCCGAGATCTCCGCGTGCCACCATGATGGCGTCCGACACCGCCACGATCTCGTCGAGCCGCTCCAGCGCGGCCGGTTTCTCCAGCTTGGAGAGAATGGCCGCGCGGCCCGCTACCAAAGCCCGCGCCTCCAGCACATCCTCGGGGCGCTGCACGAAGGACAGCGCGATCCAGTCCGCGCCCATCTCCAGCGCGAAGTCCAGATCACGGCGGTCCTTGGCGGTCAGCGCGGGAATCGGCAAGACCGCATCGGGCACATTGACGCCCTTGCGATCGGAGACCACGCCACCATTGACCACGCGCGTGCGAATGGCATGGCCATCGCTGGCTTCCACCTGCAGGCGCAGCTTGCCGTCATCAATGAGCAGGCTTTGTCCCGCATGAATGGCCTCGAACAATTCAGGATGGGGCAGGCAGACGCGGTGCTGGTCGCCAGGGGAGGCATCACGGTCGAGGGTGAACACCTGCCCGGTTTGCAGCTCTACCCTGCCCCCGGCGAATTGGCCGATGCGCAGCTTGGGACCCTGCAGGTCGGCCAGCACGCCGATGGGGCGGCCGACTTCGCGCTCCACCTGGCGCACGATCTGGTAACGCGCGTGATGATCGGCGTGGCTGCCGTGGCTGAAGTTGAAACGAAATACGTCAGCCCCGGCGTCGAAGAGCGCGCGGATCATCTCCGGCGTGGCGCTGGAAGGACCGAGGGTGGCGACGATTTTGGCCTGGCGTAGTCGGCGCATGGAAATCCTCTTGTTCTGGTTGGATGCATGAAAAAACCGTTCGGACTGAGTAGATCCGCAGGATCGTAGCGAAGGCGCGTAGTCGTCTGTGCGCCTTCGATACGCCGCATGCGCGGCTACTCAGTCCGAACGGGAGGTGAAGTGACGCAACTACGAAATATGTGCAGTCCCACCTCACATTGACATCATCATTCGCTCAGGCCTTGGCGATCTCGTGATTGGAAAGGATCTCCACCGCCCGGCACAGCGCCGAGTGATCCATCCCCGCCAGTCCATTGGCCGCGCAGGCGTTCATCAGCTCCTGGGCCGCTGCCGTATTGGGCAAGCTGATGCCCAGCGCCTTGGCGCCTTGCAGGGCCAGGTTCAGGTCCTTCTGGTGCAGCTCGATGCGGAAGCCCGGCGCGAAAGTCCGTTTGACCATGCGCTCGCCGTGCACTTCCAGGATGCGGGAGGAGGCAAATCCACCCATGAGCGCCTGCCGCACCCGTGCCGGATCGGCCCCGGCCTTGGAGGCGAAGAGCAAGGCCTCGGCCACGGCCTGGATGTTCAGGGCCACGATGATCTGGTTGGCGACCTTGGTGGTCTGGCCATCGCCGTTGCCGCCGACCAGGGTGATGTTCTTGCCCATCAGTTCGAACAGCGGCTTGACGTCGTTGAAGGCCGATTCCGCACCGCCGACCATGATGGTGAGCGAAGCCGCCTTGGCGCCCACTTCACCGCCCGAGACTGGCGCGTCCAGATATTGGCAGCCGAGCGCATTGATCTTCTGCGCGAACTCCTTGGTGGCGATGGGCGAGATGGAGCTCATGTCCACCACGATCTTGCCCGGCGACAGGCCTTCGGCCACGCCCTTGTCACCAAAGAGAACCGCCTGCACATGGGGCGTGTCCGGCACCATGACGATGACGATGTCGGCGCGCCGCGCCACTTCCGCACCCGACGTGCAGACGGTGGCCCCGCCCTCCAGCAAGGGAGCGGGGGGATTTTTCTGGTCGTGCAGGTAGAGCTTGTGGCCGCCCTTCTGCAGGTTTTCCGCCATGGGTGCGCCCATGATGCCCAGGCCGATGAATCCAACTTTTGCCATGCTGTGTCTCCTCAAGAAAGATGAAATCCCGCTGTCATGTGTTCAGGCTGTCTGCAATCCGTGTTGCGCGATCCAGCCCAGTCCTGCAACGGTCCCGGCCTGCGGTTTGTATTCGCAGCCGATCCAGCCGCGATAGCCGATCTCCTCCAGCCACTTGAACAGGTAGCGGTAATTGATCTCGCCGCTGCCGGGTTCACCGCGTCCGGGGTTGTCGGCCAGCTGCACGTGGCCGATCAGGGAAAGGTTGGCCTTGAGCGTGTTGGCCAGTTCGCCCTCCATGCGCTGCATGTGATAGATGTCGTATTGCACGAAGAGATTGTCCGAGCCGGTGGCCAGGATCAGTTCCACCGCCTGGCGCGTGGTGTTGAGGAAGAAGCCGGGAATGTCGAAGTGATTGATCGGCTCGATCAGCAGACGGATGCCCTGCTCCTTCAGGCGCGTGGCCGCATATTTCAAATTGCCGACCAGCACCTCGCGCGCCGCTTCGCGCGAGACGCCCGGCGGCAGGATGCCGACCAGGCAATTGAGCTGCGGCACCTCCAGCGCGCGGGCATAGCGGATCGCCTCATCGACCCCGGCACGAAACTCCGCCACGCGATCAGGATGGCAGGCGATGCCGCGTTCACCGGCGTCCCAGTTGCCGGCCGGGAGGTTGTGCAGCACGAGTTGCAGGCGATGCGTGCGCAATTGATCGGCGATCTGTTCCGGCGCGAAGGCGTAGGGAAAGAGGAATTCCACTGCACGAAAGCCGGCCTGCGATGCGGCCTGGAAGCGTTCCAGGAAAGGCTGTTCGGTAAACAGCATGGTGAGATTGGCGGCGAGTTTGGTCATGCGAGTCTCCTTCGTTTTCAGTCGAGCAGGCTGATGGCGGTGGGCGCATCGTCGGCGCGCTCGGCCAGGGGTTCGAATTCATTGATGGCATCGATCTCGGTGCCCATGGCGATGTTGGTGACGCGTTCGAGGATGATTTCCACCACCACCGGCACGCGGTATTCGGCCATCCAGCGCTGGGCCTGGGCGAAGGCATCCTGGATGGCGTTGGGATCGGTGACGCGGATGGCCTTGCAGCCCAGGCCCTCGACCACGGCCACGTGGTCCACGCCATAGCCGTTCAGTTCGGGGGCGTTGATGTTCTCGAAGGCCAGCTGCACGCAGTAATCCATCTCGAAGCCGCGCTGCGCCTGGCGGATCAGGCCGAGGTAGGAGTTGTTGACCAGCACGTGCAGGTAAGGCAGCTTGAACTGCGCGCCCACGGCCAGTTCCTCGATCATGAACTGGAAGTCATAGTCACCCGAGATGGCCACCACCTTCTTCTGCGGATCGGCCGCCACCACACCCAGTGCGGCAGGAATGGTCCAGCCCAGCGGTCCGGCCTGGCCGCAATTGATCCAGTGGCGATCGCGATAGACGTGCAGGAATTGCGCGGCGGCGATCTGCGACAGACCGATGGTCGCCACATAGCAGGTCTCACGGCCGAAGGCGCGGTTCATTTCCTCATACACGCGTTGCGGCTTGACGGGCGTGTCATTGAAGTGGGTGCGCCGCTGCAGGCTCTTCTTGCGCTGCTGGCATTCGGCCAGCCAGGCTGAGCGGTCGGGCAGGCGGCCGGCGGCCTTCCACTCCTTGGCCACTTCGACGAAGAGCTTCAGCGCGGCACCGGCATCGCTGACGATGCCGTAATCCGGCCCGAAGACGCGGCCGATCTGGGTCGGTTCGATATCGACGTGGACGAAGGTGCGGCCCTTGGTGAAGACATCGATGGAACCGGTATGGCGATTGGCCCAGCGGTTGCCGATGCCGAGCACGAAGTCCGAGGCCAGCAGGGTCGCGTTGCCATAGCGGTGGCTGGTTTGCAGGCCGACCATGCCGGCCATCTGCGGATGGTCGTCGGCAATCGCGCCCCAGGCCATGAGGGTCGGGATCACGGGTACGCCCGTCAGTTCGGCGAACTCCACGGCCAGTGCGGCGGCATCGGCGTTGACCACGCCGCCGCCGATGGTGAGCAGCGGGCGCTGTGCCGCATTGAGCATGTCGAAAGCCTTCTCGATCTGGGCGCGGGTGGCGGCGGGACGATAGACCGGGAGCGGTGTGTAGGTATCGGGATCGAAATCGATCTCGGCCATTTGCACATCGAACGGAAGATCGATCAGGACCGGGCCGGGGCGGCCGGAGCGCATCAAGTGGAAGGCTTGCTGGAACACGCGCGGCACCAGGGCCGGTTCGCGCACGGTCACGGCCCATTTGGTGACGGGCTTGGCGATGGATTCGATGTCGACGGCCTGGAAGTCTTCCTTGTAGAGCCGGGCGCGGGGGGCCTGGCCGGTGACGCAGAGGATGGGGATGGAATCGGCCTGGGCCGAATAGAGCCCGGTGATCATGTCGGTCCCGGCCGGCCCCGAGGTGCCGATGCAGAGCCCGATGTTGCCGGCTTTGGCGCGGGTATAGCCTTCGGCCATGTGGGAGGCCCCTTCGACGTGGCGGGCGAGGATATGGCTGATGCCGCCGTGTTTCTTCAATGCCGAGTAGAAGGGATTGATGGCGGCGCCGGGCACGCCGAAGGCTTGCAGGCAGCCTTCCTTGACCAATACGTGCACTGCCGCGTCGACTGCTCTCATCTTTGCCATGCTCGTTCTCCAGGATGTCCGTTGGTGGATGTGTGATCGCTGGAGGCCATGCTAGTCATTACAAATCCGGATGATAAGTATCATCAGAGTCCACTGATTACTGAGCAAAAGTATGGAAACATCCAAAAAGTATTGAATTACACTCAGGCCGGGAGGGATTGATGGACAAACTCAAGCAGATCGAAGCATTCGTGCTGGTGGTGGACAAGGGCAGCCTTGCGGCCGCCGCGCTGGAAGACAAGGTGACACCGGTGATGATGGGGCGGCGCATTGATGCGTTGGAGAAGCGTTTGGGCACCAAGCTCATGCATCGCACGACGCGGCATTTGACGTTGACGGAGCAGGGCAGCGTGTTTCTGGATCATTGCCGCAAGTTGCTGGAGCAGATGGACACGGCCGAGAAGAGCATTGCCGAGGGCCGCCACAAGGCCACGGGCCACCTGGTGGTCTCGACCCCGGCGGCGTATGGGCGGCTGCATGTGGCGCCGCATGCGCCGGCGTTTTTGGCGGCGCATCCGGAGGTGCAGATTTCATTCAATCTGACGGATCGTGTGGTCGATCTGGTGCGCGAGGGGTATGACCTGGGCATCCGCATTGGGGGTGCGATTGAACCGAGTTTTGTGGCGGTGCGGTTGGCGAGCAACCGGCGCGTGGTGTGTGCGGCGCCGGAGTATTTGCATCGACATGGTGTTCCGCGCACGCTGGATGATCTGGCGCAGCACAACTGTCTGGCGTTCAATTTGCAGGGTGGGCAGCAGCGCGGGTGGTATTTCCAGCAGGGCGGCAAGCCGGTGATTGCCAAGGTGCAGGGCAATCTGGATTGCAACGATGGGGAGTTGTTGCATCGCTGGGCCAGTGAAGGCTTGGGGTTGGCGTGGCGGTCGACGTGGGAGATCCAGGCGCAGCTGGCGTCGGGGGAGTTGGTGACGGTGTTGGATGAGTATGCTTTGCCGCATTACGACATCATGGCGGTGTATCCGCAGCAGCGGCATTTGCCGGCGAAGACGCGTTTCTTCATTGATTATTTGAAGGAAGTTTACGGTCAACAGGACTACTGGAATCGCGCGCGAAAGGCATGACAAGCGCGATGCCGCAGGCGAGCAAGCCGGGGCGATGCCGCAGGCGAGCCCGT